>DASQNC010000012.1 GCA_035645145.1 Azospirillaceae bacterium
CATGTGGAACTGCTTGGCGACATCCGCCGGCACCGTCTCCGGCACCCGCTTGACCACCACCTCGGTGCCGGGCACCTGGCGCGCCCCTTCGGCCACCGCACCCGCCATCGTCTCGATATGGCCGTAGCTGGAATAGTAGAGAACCAGAACCCGAGTCATTGCTCGCTCCTCACATAGCGGTAAGGGCAAGGATGACGGTCGGAAGTCCGGCGATAAACGGCGGCGGTGGCACGACAGTTTTCGCTAGCGGTAAAAGACTGCCGTGAATGCCGGGTCCTTCAGCGCTCGGGCGGCGGACCGGTTCCGGTGTAACGGTCACCTGGGATGGAAACTGCGACGGAACCAGCTGATCGGCGTGCAGTTCGGATCCGTCATCTGCACCACGACCAGGCTGCCGGACTGGCCGGGCTGGCGGATCCAGATCTGGTTGTAGCCGAAGCCGTCGCCGACGTTTTCCCGGAACCGTTGCACTTCGATATTATCGCCGACCACAACGCCCTTGGCGCGCAGGTACGCGACCGCTGCCGCCGTGCAGCGCTCGGTCGTCTGGGCATGGGGGGTGGCTGTTGGAGTCGCCAGAACGACGATTCCCAGGACGATGTGGACTCCCGCTGATCGCATCCCCGGTCGCCTCCCGCAGCCGCTCCCGTCCCCACAACGCCCCGCCATCGCGGACCCGCCACGGCCGGGTTGGTCATCGGTTCCGCGATGATCCCGGAACTTGGTTTCGCGGTTCCGCAATGCTTGGAAAATACGGAAAATTAAAGATAATTAACTCAATGTTCATGTGTTGAAGATTACCTCCTTTCCAACCCCTCAATCGTGGGTGGAATTCAAGGTCGCGCGGGATTCGGATGCACTTAAAACGTGCCCCCCGTGAGGCTCAAACGCACGGAAGGAACAATATGCGCATCCGTCCCCTGCTCGTTGTGGCCGCCCTGGCCGCCGGTCTTTACGGCAATGCTGCCATGGCACAACGCCTTGGTGTCGTCGAAGTGCCGCCCTGGGCCATCAAGGACGCGTCGGGCGCGGCCACGTCCGGCATCGGTGTCGACGTTGCCAAGGTCCTGAAGGAACGGACCGGTCTTCCGATCGAAATCCAAATCGTTCCGTTCGCACGGATGAGCGACTACATGCGCAGCGGCGAACTGGACTTCGCGCTGACGACCTATTCGCAGGCCGGCGAGGCCGCCGGTCCGTATGTGGCCGACGCGTTCAAGTTTCCCCTGGTGGTTGTGGCCCGGCCCGGCATCGACGTCGCCAAGTACGAGGATCTGAAGAAGCTCGGCTCGGTGGGCATCATCCGCGGATCACGGTACGGCGAGCCGTTCGACAGCGACCCCGAGATCAAGCGGTCCGACGAGAACAGTGTGGACGGCATGCTGCGGAAGCTGGCGGCCGAGCGGTTGGACGGGGTCGCCGGCTCGGCGGTCGCCCTCTACTACACGGCCCGTCAGCTGGGTCAGGAGCAGGCCCTGGGTAAGTCGGTCACGCTGCTCAATTCGAAGGTCAGCCTGCAGAAGTCGAATGCCTTCTCGGACCAGGCGGCCACCGACAAGATCGCCAAGGCTCTGGCCGACATGTCCGCCGACGGCACGATCGCCGGAGTCCTGCAAAAGTACATCGGGTCGGTTCCCGGCATGTGAGCCGGACCACCGCCGGAAGGCGGTGGCGAGCGGCACGCCCGGAGGAGTTCGGCAATGGAACGGACCCGGATCGTCCGGGTCCGTTCCGCCGACGACACCCGCGCACATGGATGCGAATGCGCGGCTTGTTTCCGGTATGATCCGGCGGCCGCGCGTTCCGGCACGGGACCACGGCACGCGTTGAGGCCCGTTGCCCCAGGGGCAGGCTGTCGGGTCATTGACAATTTGCCGCGCGCACGGATCAGGATGGGCTGCGTGTTGATCCCGGCGCTGCGGACCGGCACGGCCGTTGCATCCGTGGAACGCCGGATCCATGGTGATGGGGATGCCCCGATCCGCACCGCCATTTGCAGTCACGGGGATCGCACACCGCCGCTGGCGCTTGGCGGCCTATGGTCCCGCCGCCCCGAAGGAGACCACCCATGCGTGCACGCCCCGTCGAACCCGGAGATCATTTCGCCCGCCGCCACGCCCCTGGGCGCGTGTTCGTGGTGGAGCGGATCGACCGCTACGACACGGTCCCGCATGCCCGGTTGAAGGCATTGGAGTCCTCGGACCGCCTGACGATCGCGGTCGCCGCCATGGACGCGGCGGGCTGGGTCAGGGTCTCCCATGACGACCAGGCGGCCTGAGCACCGGTTCGTGACATGGATCCGGTCTCCCGCCGGGGGCGGGCGTAGGGGGCTTGCCTGCGCCGCAGCACTGTTGGGGATCGCGGCATGTGCCGAGCGGCCCGAGGTCGTCCGCGCCCAGGTCCAGGCCATCGAGGCGGCCCAAGGGCTGGACGGCACGGCCGTCATCACCCCTCTCGCCAGCGGCGATGGTCTGGAGGTCGACCTGACCGGTCCGATCCACAGCCGCATGGCCGACGCCGTGGTGGATGCGCTGCGAAGCGCGCGTCCACGCCGGGTGGTGCTTCGCCTCGACAGTTTGGGCGGCAGCGAGGAGGCCGCGCAGGACATGGTCTGGGCCCTGCACCGGGTCCGGGAGACCCATGCGATCGTCGGGCCGGGCGGTGAATGCACGTCGGCGTGCCTCAGCCTGTGGTTCGGTGTCGAACGCCGGTTCGCCGCCCCCGATGCCGTTTTCGGCTTCCACGGTGCCGGTTGCCTGGATGCGTCGCTGGATGAGCGCAGGTGCCGTGCGTCCGTCCGGCGCGCGAACGGCAAGGCACGGGCGGACATCGCACGGGTTGCGCCGGCCCTGCTTGCCTATTTGGATGGGATCTCGCCCCCGGCGCTGACGCTGCCCCCCACTGCGGTTCATCTGGTCCAGGGTCGGGACATGATCCGCTTGGGTGCGGCGCTGCCGGCGGTACCGGGCAACCTGGCATCTGGTCGCTGATCGATCCGGTGGGTGGCCGGCGGGCCATGGCCTTGAAGCCCCATGGGGTGGGGCCACCTTATGGCCGGATTTCGCGGCGGGGGCCTCCCTGCACAGGCCGGGAGAGTTCCCATGGCATGGATCGTCCTGTTCTTCGCAGGCGTCTTGGAGGTCGGTTGGGCGGTCGGCCTCAAATACACCGAGGGCTTCTCGCGGCCTCTGCCCACCATTCTCACCATTGCCAGCATGGCCGGAAGCCTCGGCCTTCTCGGTCTTGCGCTGAAGAGCCTGCCGTTGGGAACGGCCTACGCCGTGTGGACGGGGGTCGGAACGGTCGGCACGGCCGTTCTGGGCATCGTCCTGTTCGGCGAGACGGCAACGGCGTTACGCCTGGCCTGCATCGGCCTGATCGTTGCCGGTATCGTCGGCCTCAAGCTGGTGTCGCCCAACTGACGGGGCGCATCGTCATCGTCTCGCCCACGTCCAGTGCCACGAACCGCTCGTCCGGGATGCCGAGGTCGGCCTTCGCCGCCGCAAGGTCGTGAAGCGGCGCGTCCATCGCCTCGTCGGTCAGTTGGAAGGTCCCGAAGTGCATCGCCACGCTGCGCCCGGCACCAAGATCCCTGTGCGCAAGCACCGCCTCGCGCGGGTTCATGTGCTGGGCGGCCATGAACCAGCGTGGCTCGTAGGCGCCGATCGGCAGCAGGGCCAGATCGGGGGCGCCGAGCCGCGCCCGGATCGCCGCGAAGTGGGCGCCGTAGCCGCTGTCGCCGGCGAACAGGATGCGCAGGCCGCCCGCTTCCACCATGAACCCGCCCCATAGCGCCCGTCGACGGTCGAAGGGGCTGCGGGCGGACCAGTGCTGCGCCGGCACGTAGGTGACGGTTGTGTTGTCCGGCAGCGTCGCCCGGTCCCACCAGTCCATCTCCACCGCATCGCGGATGCCCGCGCGGGCCAGGTACCGGCCGTTTCCCAGCCCGGTCAGGACCCGCGGGGACGAGCGCGCGCGCAAACCCGCCAGGCTCGGGATGTCCATGTGGTCGTAGTGGTTGTGGCTGAGCAGGACCGCATCGATCCGTGGCAGATCCGCCAGGGGCAGGCCGGGATCGCGCACCCGGCGGGGCCCCAGGCGGCCGAACGGGCCGGCGCAGGCGGAGAAGACCGGGTCCGTCAACAGCGTCAGCCCGCCGACCCGCAGCAGGAAGGTGGCGTGGCCGACGAAGGTGACGGACACGCCGCCCGGTTCGACCGGGCCGGGCGGGGCATGACGGCGGTTTTCGACCCGCTCGGGCCATGCCGCACGCGCCCCGGACCGCCACATGCGCCAAAGGTCGGCGAGGCGCTTGTCGGTGTCCACACCGGGATTGAAGAAGCGGCGGCCGTCGAAATGGTCGCTGGGGGCGGTTGTCCGACCGCCGCGGGCGCCTGTTAAGCTCGTCATGCAGCATACATGGGGGCACGCATGCGGTTCGTCCTGCTCGCCGTGGCTTTCCTGACCGCAGCCACCGGCCGCGCGGCGGCACAGGCCGCATCCCCGGCCGGAGCGGAGGTGCCGGTCGATCTTGAACTGGTGCTCGCGGTCGACGTGTCCGGCAGCGTGGATCCGTCCGAAGCCCGGCTTCAGCGCGATGGCTACGTCGCGGCACTGACCGATCCCGAAATCATCCACGTCATCCGCGGCGGGTTTCTGGGGCGTATCGTCGTGACCTATGTCGAATGGGCCGGCCCGGCGACCCAGCGCACCGTGGTGCCCTGGCGCGTCATCGCGGACGAGGCGTCGGCACTGGAATTCGTCGATCTGGTCAAGGAGGCGCCGTTCCGGTCCGCCCGCGGCACGTCCATCTCCGGTGCCATCGATTTCGGGGCCACACTGTTCGAGCCCAACGGCTTCGACGGGATCCGCCGCGTCATCGACGTGTCCGGCGACGGGGTGAACAATGGCGGGCGCGACGTGCGGGCCGCCCGCGACGATGCGGTGGCCCGCGGCATCACCATCAACGGCCTGCCCGTCATGCCGGGCTCCGAGCAGGCCGATGGACGGCCGCAGGGGCTTTCGGCCGGCGGTTGGACGCCGCCGGACCTCGACCTCTATTACGAACGCAATGTCATCGGCGGGCCGGGCGCATTCATGGTGCCCGCCCACAGCTTCGAGGATTTCGGGCGGGCGGTGAAGGCCAAGCTGGTGCGCGAGATCGCCGGCGGCCCGGCGTCGGGGAAGGCGGCGAGCGGACCGGTGCGTCCGGTCCGGTGAGATTCCGGGGTAGCTCCGGGCTTTCGGCCGGTGCGGTGGATGGAGGCGTTTGACAGGCGAACGCGGGTTTGATCGAATGGTCAAAACACCGATCCGCAAGAAAACGACGGGTCGGGTTCGGACAGGTTGGCATTCTTGCCGTCGGCAGGCGGCCAGGAGACGCAAAATGACCTCGACGCCGGACATTCGTCCCGGACGGAAGACGCCCGAGGACTGCGCGGACGCCTTCCGCGACCTGCATGCCCCCCTGGATCGGCACGAGGCCCGGCTGGCGGCCGAACGGTGCCTGTTCTGCTACGACGCGCCCTGCGTCACGGCATGCCCGACCTCCATCGACATTCCGCTGTTCATCCGGCAGATCCAGACCGGGAACCCGTTGGGGGCCGCCAGGACGATCCTCGACGCGAACATCTTCGGCGGCATGTGCGCTCGCGTCTGCCCGACCGAGACGCTGTGCGAGGAAGCCTGCGTCCGCAACGCGTCGGAGGGGGAGCCGGTGGAAATCGGCCGGCTGCAACGCTTCGCCACCGACGCGATGATGGCCTCGGGCCGGCAGCCCTACCGGGCGGGGCCGCCGACCGGCAAGCGGATCGCGGTGGTCGGTGCCGGCCCCGCCGGCCTGTCCTGCGCGCACAAGCTGGCGACCCTGGGCCATGCGGTCACCGTCTTCGACGCGCGCGAGAAGCCCGGCGGGCTGAACGAGTACGGCATCGCCGCCTACAAGGCGGTCGAGGATTTCGCCCAGGCGGAGGTGGCGTTCCTCCTGGAGGTGGGCAACATCGAACTGCGCCAGGGGGCCCGGCTCGGCCGCGACATGACGCTGGCCGACCTGCGCCGCGACTTCGACGCCGTCTTCCTCGGCCTGGGGTTGGGCGCCACCAATGCGTTGGGCATCGACACGGCGGGTGTCGCCGGGGTGGCCGACGCCGTCGACTTCATCGCCGCCCTCCGCCAGACCAGGGACCTGTCGACGTTGCCGGTCGGCCGCCGGCTGGTGGTGGTCGGCGGCGGCATGACGGCGATCGATGCCGCGGTCCAGGCCAAGAAGCTGGGGGCGGAGGAGGTGACCATCGCCTACCGCCGCGGCGCGGCGCAGATGGGCGCCAGCCGGTGGGAGCAGGAGTTGGCCCAGACCGAGGGCGTGCTGATCCGCCATTGGGTCCGGCCGGCGCAGCTTCGGGTGGAGGAGGGGGTCCTGAAGGGCGTGGTCCTGGCCGCGACCGCGGAACGGGACGGGCGTTTGGTGGACACCGGGGAAACGCTCACGGTGCCGTGCGACCAGTTGTTCAAGGCGATCGGCCAGGTGTTCGTGCCCACCGACCTGGACGGCTCCGGTGGGCTTCTGGAGCTGTCGGGTGGCCGCATCGTGGTGGACGACGACCGGCGCACGACGCTGGACGGCGTGTGGGCCGGCGGCGACTGCGTGGCCGGCGGACGCGACCTGACCGTGGTCGCGGTGGAGGACGGCAAGCGTGCCGCGGTCTCCATCGACAGGGCGCTGCGTCCGCCGGTGGCCCTGGCGGCCGAGTAGGGTTCCCGTCCCCGTGCGGGATGGGTCGAGACAGCGGCAAACCCCGGCCCCGTGCCTTCCCCCGATGGTGGCCGGGCCTGGAGCGGGAGAGCGATCATGGCCGACCTTTCTGTCGATTTCTGCGGGATCAAGTCGCCGAACCCGTTCTGGCTGGCGTCCGCGCCGCCGACCGACAAGGCGTACAATGTGGAGCGCGCGTTCCGGGCCGGGTGGGGCGGGGTGGTCTGGAAGACGCTTGGCGAGGACCCGCCCGTCGTCAACGTGTCCGGTCCGCGCTACGGCGCCATCCACGGGCCGGACCGCCGGGTGATCGGCTTCAACAACATCGAGCTGATCAGCGACCGCCCGCTGGAGGTGAATCTCCGCGAGATCACGGAGGTGAAGCGCAAGTTCCCCGACCGGGCCATGGTCGTCTCGCTGATGGTCCCGTGCGAGGAGGAAAGCTGGAAGGCCATCCTGAAGCGCGTGGAGGAAACCGGGGCGGACGGGATCGAACTGAACTTCGGCTGTCCGCACGGCATGTCCGAACGCGGCATGGGGTCGGCGGTGGGCCAGGTGCCCGAATACGTCGAGATGGTCGCGCGTTGGTGCAAGACGCACTCGCGGATGCCGGTGATCGTGAAGCTGACGCCCAACATCTCGGACATCCGGCGCCCGGCCGAGGCGGCCCTGCGCGGTGGTGCGGATGCGGTGTCGCTGATCAACACCGTCAACTCGATCATGGGCGTGGACCTGGACGCCATGGCGCCGGCCCCGCACACCGACGGCAAGGGGTCCCACGGCGGCATGTGCGGCCCGGCGGTGAAGCCCATCGCCCTGAACATGGTGGCCGAGATCGCCCGCAACCCGGCGACCCGCGGCCTGCCCATCTCCGGGATCGGCGGCATCGAGACCTGGCGCGACGCGGCGGAGTTCATGGCATTGGGCGCCGGCACCGTGCAGGTGTGCACGGCGGCCATGGTCTATGGCTTCAAGATCGTCCAGGAGATGATCTCCGGCCTGGAAGCCTTCATGGACGAAAAGGGCTTCACCCGCGTGTCCGACTTCGTCGGCAGGGCCGTGCCGAACGTCACGGACTGGCAGTACCTGAACCTGAACTACGCGGTGAAGGCGCGGATCGACCAGGACCTGTGCATCAGCTGCGGCCGCTGCCACATCGCCTGCGAGGACACCTCGCACCAGGCGATCACGTCCATGAAGGACGGCGTGCGCCACTTCGAGGTGATCGACGAGGAATGCGTCGGCTGCAACCTGTGCGCCACGGTGTGCCCGGTCGAAAACTGCATCACCATGGTCCCGCTGGTGAACGAGGTCGACAAGCGCACCGGGCGCATGGTCGACGGCTCGTATCGGAATTGGACCGAGCACCCGAACAATCCGATGGCGCCGAAGAAGCTGGAACCGGCGGAGTGAGCGGCCGTGGGGTGGTCCGGTTCCGTACGTGCCCGCCCCCGGTCCGCCGTCCCGGGGCCGGTCCTACGTTCGCGGCAGCACGCCCTGGATCAGAACCCGGGTGACCGCCGCGACGGTTTCGGCATGGAACGCGTCGTCGCCCAGGTCCCGGCCGGCGACGGCGCGGACCTGGGTCGCGAAGTCGGCGTAGTGCTGGGTCGTCGCCCAGATCATGAAGATCAGGTGCTTGGGATCGATTGGCGCCAAGCGCCCTTCGGCGATCCAACCTTCGATCACCCGGCATTTGGCGGCGACCATGCGGGCCAGCTCGCCTTCGAGGACCGGCAGCAGGCGTGGCGCGCCTTGCAGGATTTCCATGGCGAACAGGCGCGAGGCCAGGGGATCGGCCCGCGACATCGCGAATTTGGCCGCGATGTAGTCGGTCAGCGCCGCTTCGGGATCGCGGGCCGGGTCCAACCCGGCCAACGGGGCGAGCCAGGCTTCCAACGTGCGTTCCAGCAGGGCCAGGTACAGCGCCTCCTTGGAGGCGAAGTAGTAGAGCAGGTTCGGCTTGGACAGGCCGGCGGCTTCCGCGATCTGCCCGACCCGGGCGCCGTGGAAGCCGTAGGCGGCGAACACCGCCAGGGCCGCATCCAGGATGCGGTCCACATTCGCGGCGCCGGCGCGGGTCTTGCGGCCGGTTCCACCCGTTCGCACCGTGGCCGCCTTGGTCCGCACCACTTTCGCCTGCCCGCGCATTGCGCCGACCCGTGCCCGCTTCGTTCAACCGGCAGGGAGTTTGGACCAAGCGGTCAAATCCTGTCCATCCCGGCACCCGGCGGCCTGCCGTCCGGGCGATCGCCTGGGGGCTTGCGCAGGACCGGGCGGAGAGGTCACGCTGGCATCGCCGGACGCGCGGAGGCAACCACGGTCCCGCGGCAACGACCCGGCATCCGGAGGCTGAGATGGCGCTGAGCATGGTCGCACGCGGTCCCGTCCCCGCCGAACCCGAAGCGCGCAGCGCTTCGAAGGCCGCCGTGATCGAGGCGCGCGGCCTGTCGCTGACCTTCGACACCGCCGACGGGCCGGTCTATGCCCTGTCCAACGTGGACCTCGCCATCGAGGAGGGGGAGTTCGTCTCCTTCATCGGGCCCAGCGGCTGCGGCAAGACCACGTTGCTGCGCGTCATCGCCGACCTGGAGCAGGCGACGTCCGGCGAGATCCGGGTCAACGGTTCGACGCCCGAGGTGGCCCGCCTGCGCCGCGACTACGGCTACGTGTTCCAGGCGCCGGGGCTCTACCCCTGGCGGACCATCGAGGGCAACGTGATGCTGCCGCTCGAAATCATGGGGCTGCCCCGGGCCGAGCGGCGGGAACGCGCCCGCCGCCAGTTGGAGCTGGTGAACCTGAAAGGCTTCGAGCGCAAGTTCCCCTGGCAACTGTCCGGCGGCATGCAGCAGCGCGCGTCCATCGCCCGGGCCCTGTCCTTCGACCCCAAGCTCCTGTTGATGGACGAGCCGTTCGGCGCGCTGGACGAGATCGTCCGCGACCACCTGAACGAACAGTTGCTCCGGCTTTGGGCGGCGACGCGCAAGACGGTGGTCTTCGTCACCCACTCGATCCCCGAGGCGGTGTTCCTGTCCACCCGCATCGTCGTCATGTCGCCCCGTCCCGGGCGCATCATCGACATCGTGCCGTGCGACCTGGGCGCCGAACGTACGCTGGAGATCCGCGAGACGCCGGAATTCCTGAAGATCGCGCACCGTGTGCGCGAAGGGCTGCGGGCGGGGCGTTCCTATGACGAGTAGGGCGGCACCGGCACCCGCGGCGTGGCCGGCGCCCCGCCCGGCCTGGGCCGCGCGCCTTTGGCAGGGCACGGCCGTGCCGGTCACGGTCGTGGTGCTGGCCATCGTGGCGCTGTGGTACGCGGCGGCCGTCGGCATGAATTGGCAGGTGATCGCCGACGCCAAGGCGCGTGCGGGCGAGGCCGTGTCGACGGCCGAAATGGTGGCCCTGACGCTTGCCCACGACCGGCCGATCCTGCCCGCCCCGCACCAGATCGTGCAGGAGCTTTGGAAGACGGTGGTGGACACGCCGACCACATCGCGGCGCAGCCTGGTCTTCCACGGGTCGGTCACCCTGTCCTCGGCCATGGCGGGGTTCGCCATCGGCACGCTGCTGGGGATCGTGCTGGCGGTGCTGATCGTCCATGTGCGGTCGCTGGAAAAAAGCCTGCTGCCCTGGATCATCGCGTCCCAGACGGTCCCGATCCTGGCGGTGGCGCCGATCGTCATCGTGGCCCTGGGATCGGCCGGGTTCACCGGGCTTCTGCCCAAGGCGGTCATCTCGGCCTACCTGTGCTTCTTCCCCGTCACCATCGGCATGGTGAAGGGGCTGACCTCGCCCGACGTGCTGGCCCGCGACCTGATGCGGACATATTCGGCGACGCGCTGGCAGACCTTCTGGAAGCTGCGCCTGCCGGCCTCGGTGCCGTTCCTGTTCGCCAGCCTCAAGGTCGCGGTCGCGATCTCCATCGTCGGCGCCATCGTGGGCGAGTTGCCCACCGGGGCGCAGGCGGGGCTGGGGGCGCGGCTGCTGGCGGGATCCTATTACGGCCAAACGGTCCAGATCTGGGCCGCCCTGTTCGCGGCGGCGATCCTGGCGTCGGTCCTCGTCGGCCTGATCGGCGGGGTGGAACGGGCCACGACCCGGTGGATGGGCGCACGGCCCGCAGATGGGCGGCCACAGGGGGGGCGGTCATGAGCGGTGCGGCCATGGACGGCACGGCCGCGGCCGGTGCGGCGGCACCGCGGCCGATGGGCGGCCGGTTCGCCCCCGGCACCGCGCCGACGCTGGCCCTGACCGCGCTGGTGGCCGCCGGTTCGGCCGTGGCGCTGTCGTGGGTGCATGCGCCGGGGACCGCCGGCCAGGCCGGTGCGGGTTTCTGGACCTATGTGCTGGTGCTGTGGGCGCTGGCCACCTGGACGGTTCAAAGGCTGACCCGTTTGCGCGCCACCGGCCGGTGGTCGGGGCGGGCACTTGGGTTGGCGGCGCCGTTGGCGTTCGGTGCGTTCGCGCTGGTTCTGTGGGAACTGGTCATTGCCGGCTTCGGCGTGCCGGTCGCGCTCATGCCGGCGCCCTCGGCCATCTGGGCGCGCATCGTCACGTCGTTGCCGGTCCTGGCGGCGGATTTCGTGCAGACCTTCGTGAAGGCGGTTCTGACCGGGTACGCGATGGGGGCCGTGGCCGGGTTCGTGGTGGCCATTGCCGCCGACCGGGTGCCGTTCCTCAAGCGCGGCCTGCTGCCCCTGGGGAACTTCGTGGCGGCCCTGCCCATCGTCGGCATCGCGCCCATCATGGTCATGTGGTTCGGCTTCGACTGGCAGTCGAAGGCCGCGGTCGTCGTGGTGATGACCTTTTTCCCGATGCTGGTGAACACGGTCTCGGGGTTGTCGGCGGCCGGCAGCCTGGAGCGCGACCTGATGCGGTCGTACGCGGCCGGCTATTGGCAGACGCTGGTGAAGCTGCGGCTGCCGGCGGCGCTTCCGTTCATCTTCAACGCGTTGAAGATCAATTCCACGCTGGCGCTGATCGGCGCCATCGTGGCCGAATTCTTCGGGACACCCGTGGTCGGCATGGGCTTCCGGATCTCGGTCGAAGCGGCGCGGCTCGCCCTCGACATGGTGTGGGCCGAGATCGCCGTCGCCGCCCTTGCCGGATCCGCGTTCTACGGCCTCGTGGCACTGGCCGAACGGGCCGCCACGTTCTGGCATCCGTCGTACCGGGCCTGACAGGGAGGGCCGGCGGCGTTTCAGGGGAGGGGAGAATGCGGATCAAAGCATTGCTGGGAAGCGTCCTGGCGCTCGGCCTGTCGGCCGGCGCGGCGAACGCCCAGGAAAAGGTGACGCTGCAACTGAAATGGGTCACCCAGGCCCAGTTCGCCGGCTACTACGTCGCCAAGGACAAGGGCTTCTACAAGCAGGCCGGTCTCGACGTGACGGTCAACCCGGGCGGGCCCGACATCGCCCCGCCGCAGGTGATCGCCGGCAACCGCGCCGACGTCATCGTCGACTGGATGCCGTCGGCCCTCGCCAGCCGGGAAAAGGGCGTGCCGCTGGTCAACATCGCCCAGCCGTTCAAGCAGTCCGGCATGATGCTGACCTGCCGGGCCGAAACCGGCATCAAGACGCCGGCCGACCTGAAGGATCGCACGCTGGGCGTCTGGTTCGCGGGCAACGAGTACCCGTTCCTGTCGTGGATGTCGAAGCTCGGCTACAAGACCGACGGCTCGCCCGGCGGGGTCAAGGTGCTGAAGCAGGGGTTCAACGTCGACCCGCTGATCCAGAAGCAGGCCGACTGCATCTCGACCATGACCTACAACGAGTACGGGCAGGTGCTCGACGCCGGCTTCAAGCCCGAGCAACTGGTCGTCTTCCGGTACGAGGACCAGGGCGTGGCCACGCTCGAGGACGGGTTGTACGTGCTGGAGAGCCGCCTGTCCGACCCGGCCTTCGTCAACCGCATGGCCAAGTTCGTCAAGGCGTCGATGCAGGGCTGGGACTACGCCCGCAAAAACCCGGACGAAGCGGCGATGATCGTGCTGGAGAACGACGCGTCCGGCGCGCAGACGGAAAAGCACCAGAAGCGGATGATGGGCGAGATCGCCAAGCTGCTGGACACCGGCAACGGCAAGCTCGACCCCGCCGACTACGAGCGCACGGTCGCCACGCTGCTGGCGGCCGGCGGCGAAGCGCCGGTCATCACGAAGAAGCCGGCCAACGCCTGGTCGCACGCGGTGGTCGACGCCATCAGGTGACGGGGATCCGGGCGCCCCGGCCCGACCGCCGGGGCGCCCCACTTCCATCGAACAAACGCACCCCCGCCAACGGGGGGCCGAACGGGAGGATCACATGACGCTGCTGATCAAGGGCGGGACCGTCGTCAATGCGGACCTGGCGGCCCGGGCCGACGTGCTGGTGGACGGCGAAACGGTCGTGGCGGTGGGTGTCGACCTGGACGCGCCGGCCGGTGCCCTGGTCGTGGACGCCGGGGGCGCCTATGTGATGCCCGGCGGCATCGACCCGCACACGCACATGGAACTGCTCTTCATGGGGCAGGTCTCGGCCGACGACTTCGAGTGGGGCACCAAGGCGGGGCTCGCCGGCGGCACCACCATGATCGTGGACTTCTGCATCCCCGCGCCGGGCCAGTCGATGCTGACGGCGTTCCGCGACTGGCAGGCCAAGTCGGAAAAGGCGGCCGGCGACTATTCCTACCATCTGGCGGTGACGTCCTGGACTGACCGGACGGCCGAGGAGATGGGCCGGATCGTCAACGACCACGGCGTCAACACCTTCAAGCACTTCATGGCCTACAAGGGTGCGTTGATGGTGGACGACGACACCCTGTTCAAAAGCTTCAGCCGCTGTGCCGAGCTGGGGGCGACCGCGCTGGTCCACGCCGAGAACGGCGACGTCGTCGCGCAGTTGCAGAACTACTACATGGGCAAGGGCAACACCGGCCCCGAGTTCCACGCCTATTCCCGCCCGCCCGAGGTGGAGGGCGAGGCCGCGAACCGCGCCATCATGATCGCCGACATGGCGGGCTGCCCGCTGTACGTGGTCCACACCTCGTGCAAGCCGGCGCACGAGGCCATCGCCCGCGCCCGGTCCGAGGGCAAGCGGGTGTTCGGCGAACCGCTGATCCAGCATCTGGTGCTGGACGAGACGGATTACCTGAACAAGGACTGGGAGCATGCGGCCCGGCGCGTGATGTCGCCGCCGTTCCGTCCGAAGGCCCACCAGGACAGCCTGTGGCACGGCTTGCAGGCGGGCTCGTTGCAGGTGGTGGCGACCGACCATTGCTCGTTCACGACCGAGCAGAAGCGCATCGGCCGGGACGATTTCCGCATGATCCCGAACGGGACCGGCGGGGTGGAGGACCGGATGGCGGTCCTGTGGACGGCGGGAGTGAACACCGGCCGGCTGACGCCCAGCGAGTTCGTGGCCGTCACCTCGGCCAACGCCGCGAAGATCCTGAACTGCTATCCCCGCAAGGGCGTCATCGCGCCGGGGGCGGACGCCGACATCGTGATCTGGGACCCGGCGGCCACCAAGACCATCTCGGCCAGGACCCAGGTTTCGCGCATCGACTACAACGTGTTCGAGGGGTACGCCTGCAAGGGCCTGCCGGTGAAGGTGTTCCTGCGCGGGCGTCTGGCCGCGCAGGACGGCAAACCGATCGCCGAACGGGGCTGGGGCCGCTTCGTCGCCCGTCCGCCGCTGCCGCCCTTCGCCAAGGCCCTGGCGACGTGGAAGGATCTGATGGCGCCGAAGCCGATCGCCCGCGCCGCCGTCACGCCCTGATACCGCCGAGCGCATGTGTCCATGCACTCGGCTGGTTCCTCAAACGCCGGCGCTCCGCTTGGCTTGCGCGCCAGTGGGCGCGGGGCGCGGTCGCGCCCGCCGCCGAGCGAACGTCAAAACGTTCGCTCGGCGGTGTGACACCACCCCGCTTGCGCAGCCCCACCCCGACCACACGGCCCGGGTGGGGCTGCGCACCAGATTCCGGGAAGACCCATGCAGAACCTGAACATCGACCCGCAGCGTCTGTGGGACACGCTGATGGAGACGGCGGTGATCGGCGGCACGCCCAAGGGCGGCATCTGCCGGTTGACGCTGACCGACCTGGACCGTCAGGTCCGCGACTGGTTCAAGGCCCGGTGCGAGGCGCTGGGCTGCACCGTCACCGTGGACGAGGTGGGCAACATGTTCGCCCTGCGTCCGGGCAAGCGGCCGGACCTGCCGCCCATCGCCATCGGCAGCCACCTGGACACGCAGCCGACCGGGGGCAAGTTCGACGGCGTTCTCGGCGTGCTGGGTGGGCTGGAGGTGCTGCGGACGCTGCACGATCTCGGCTACGAGACGAACGCGCCGTTCATGCTGGTGAACTGGACGAACGAGGAGGGCTCGCGCTTCGCGCCGGCCATGCTGGGATCGGGGGTCTACGCGGGCGTGTTCGACCGCGCCTATGCCGACAGCCGCGAGGACCGGCAGGGCACCACCTTCAAGGACGCGATCGAGGCCATCGGCTACCGCGGCGAGGCGAAGGCGGGCTCCGTCCGCTTCGGCGCCATGTTCGAACTGCACATCGAACAGGGGCCGATCCTGGAGGCCGAGGGCAAGACCATCGGCGTGGTGACCGGCGTGCAGGGCATGCGCTGGTACGAGGCGACGGTGAAGGGGCGCGAGGCCCACACCGGGTCCACGCCCATGCACCTCCGCAAAAACGCGCTCGTGGGTGCCGCCCGGCTGATCGAGGCGGTGGACCGCATCGCCCACGACCATGCGCCATCGGCGGTGGGCACGGTGGGGCTGGTGGAGGTGAAGCCCAACTCCCGCAACGTCATTCCGGGCGAGGTCTTCTTCACCATCGACTTCCGCCACCCCGAGGACGCGACCCTGGACCGGATGGAAGCGGCACTCGCCAAGGCCATGGAGACCATCCCCGCCGAGCTGGGGCTTGAGGTGGACTGGAAGCGGATCTGGGACTCCCCGGCCGTCCGCTTCGATCCCGACTGCATCCAGGCCGTGCGCGCCGGGGCGGAAAAGGCCGGCTATCCCACGCGCGAGATGGTGTCGGGCGCCGGGCACGACGCCGCCTACATCGCACGCATCGCCCCCACCACCATGATCTTCGTGCCGTGCGCCGGGGGCCTCAGCCACAACGAGGAGGAAAGCACCTCCTTCGACGAGTGCGCGGCCGGGGCGCAGGTGCTGTTGAACGCGGTTCTGGCCTACGACGCCCGGTTCGGGGTGGCTTGACCGGCTCGGCCGCGGCGGGGGAGAAGCTGTCCGCAGCTTCCCCGCCGCGGCTCCGCCCGCGCCCCCACGCAGGATGTGAAGGCCATGACCGTCGATCTCACCGACATCGAACGCGCGTTGCTGGATGGGCGCACCAAGGGCATGCCCGGCGGCGTCGGTCCCGTGCTCCTGGCCGATGTGGGCGGGAAGGGGTGGAACCTGCTGGCGGAGGATCTGCCGCTGCCGGCCTGCGTGCTGCGGGAATCCGCCCTCGCCCGCAACGAGGCGTGGATGGGCGCCTTCCTGGAGCGCACGGGCGCGGTGATCTCGCCCCATGGCAAGACGACCATGAGCCCGCAGCTCTTCAAGCGGCAGTTGGACCAGGGCGCCTGGGCCATCACCGTGGGCAACATCCACCAGCTTCAGGTGGCCCGGCACTATGGCTTTCCGCGCATCGTGCTGGCCAACCAGCTCGTCGGACGGCAGGCGGTCCGGTTCGTGCTGGACGAAATGGCCCGCGATCCATCGTTCGACTTCTACTGCCTGGTGGACTCCGTGGCCCTTGTGGAGCGGCTGGCGGAGGCCGCGCGCGCGGCGGGCGTCGGCCGGCCGCTGAACGTCTTTCTGGAAGGCGGCTTCGCCGGCGGGCGCACAGGCGTGCGGGACAAGGCCACCGGCCTGGCGGTGGCGCGCGCGGTCAAGGCCGCCGCCCCGGTTTTGGCCCTGCGCGGGGTGGAAGGGTTCGAGGGGCTGATTTCCGGCGACGGCCGGGCCGAGCGGGTCGGGGCGTTCCTGGACTTCCTGATGGACCTCGCCCGCACGGCGGATGCCGAGGATCTGTTCGCCCCCGGCCCGGTGATCCTGACGGCGGGCGGATCGGCCTATTACGACATCGTCGCGGAAAAACTGTCGGCGGCGGATCTTCGGCGCGAGGCCATGGTCCTGACCCGCAGCGGCTGCTACCTGACCCATGACTCCGGCATGTACGCCAAGAGCTTCGCGGACATCCAGGCGCGCTCGGCCCTGGCCCGCGACCTGGGCGAGGTCGAAGCCGCGCTGGAGGTCTGGGCCTATGTGCAATCACGGCCCGAGCCGAACCGGGTCCTGGTGACCATGGGCAAGCGCGACACCGCCTTCGATGGCGACTGGCCGACGCCACTGAAGTGGCACCGTTCGGGGGGTGGCGGCGCGGCGCCGGCCCCGATGCCGCCCGGCCACCGGATGACCGGCATGAACGACCAGCACGGCTATCTGGAGGTGCCCGCGGACAGCCCGCTTCAGGTCGGCGACATGGTGGGCTTCGGGGTCACGCACCCATGCCTCACCTTCGACCGCTGGCAGCTCATCTTCCTGGTGGACGATGCCTACACGGTGACCGGGGCGGTGCGGACGTTCTTCTGATACCGGCGAGCGCATGTATTCCTGCGCTCGCCGGTTGTTCATCCCCTCATAGGCCGGCACCCCCCAGGTTTGTATCTCCGCCCCCGGCGCCGGGGAGTACATCCGCGCCGGGCGGAGTCCAAAATGAGAAGGCGGGCAGAGGTCCTGGTCCCTCCGTCGGGTCCCCTGGGGCCTTGATGATCGCGTCTGGGTGATATCCCGACGCGATCCAAGTCATGTGAACCCCGGTTTAACAATGCCGCTCTTTCATGGGGCTTCGGGTCAATCGCAGCCAGCGGTCATGTCGTTCCCCTAAGGGGCGCGCCGGCGACGTCAGCATTGCCGTTGTCCCGAGACCCAACTGCACGCCGGAAGGCCCATGCCCCGACAAAGCCGTTACCGGGCAAAACTCCCGGATCGATACACGTTCCTGCGGGGAATATCGGCCCTGGGCGTCGTCCTGATCGCCGTTGCGGGATGCAGGCCGCCCGTGCCGCTGACCCGGGCCAGCGACGAGTCCAGTATCTTCGCACAGGCATACAGGGACTATCGGATGATGCGGGAAAGCGGCGATATCGCTCCTGACCAAGACACTGTCGAGTATGCCGAATTCATCATCGGGAAAAGGTTTAAAACGTACTTTGACGATATTGTAAATGCCGGTGCCAAACGAGCGGATGCCATAGATGTTCTTGTGAAGAATGGGGCGGCCTGCAAAATCCTCAGTGTTTCCGATGGGGCATTTAGTTGCATCGGCGCGCCAATGGTATATGTGACGTTCCCGCTTGGGGGTGGGATAATCGGCAGGAGCCGGGTCCAGATTTTGGTTGAGCAGTTGAGTCCCGGGTGCCAGCTGGGTACCCCGCAGATGATGGTTAGCGGGCGGGCCAAATACATTGCTGAAAATGTCGGATTTGGCCCGGATGTTATTAGTCAAGAATCGTTGGAGCATGCAGGTGAGGCTTATCAGAGTTTGATGGAACTGCGTCGCAGATGCGCCTGAGGTTTTTACACCGCACCGCGCCCTGCTTGTCCGACAGCGCCACCACGCCCTTCCACAAAGGTGGTTCAACGCCAGCAACGGCACGGCGTTCCGGCACCAACAGGCCGTACCGCGCCGCGGCGCGGTTCCCCGACAGGCCACCGGAGGCCGCCCAACCGTGTCCTTCCGGAAAGCTGGGAAGGCGTCGTGGTCCTCAAGCGCGCCGACAATCGGCAAGCAGGTTCAACAGGCGATCCGTCAAAAGGTCAGGCTGTTCGAGGCTCGGCAGATGGGCGACGCCGGGCAGGATCTCGAGCCGAGCATCCGGAAGCGCCGCCGCGAGCTGGCGGCAGCGCGCCTGGATGTGCGGGACGTCCAGGTTTCCGCAAAGGATCCGCACGGGAGCGGCAATCCGGTCGAGCCGGTCCCAGGCCGGGGCGGGTTGAAGAACGCGACCGATCACCGGGGCTGCCAACGCAATGCCGTTCATGGCCGCGAACAGTTCGCGCGCCGGTCCTTTGACGCGCCCCTGGTTCGCCAGCGGTCCATCCAGCCAGAGCGCCGCTTTCAGCCGGATCACCGGATCGAGGTCGCCGGACGTCCCGGCCAAATCGATCGCGTCGAGCAGGCGGCGGACAGCCTCATGGGGTGTTGCCGGGGGTGCTCCGCTGACCGACGGCGCGATCAGGACGAGCCCCGCGACGCGGTCGGGGGAGGCGAGGGTGGCATCGATCGCGATGCTGCCGCCCTGCGAGCAGCCGACCAGGATCACCGGCTTGCCGGGCCCCACCAGGTGGTCGACCACGGCGAACAAGTCGGCCGTTTGGCTGTAGGCCTCGTCGACTGCCGGCGTTTCACCAAAGCCACGGCGGTCGTACGCGATCACGTGATGGCGCGGGGCCAGCGCGGCAAGCTGGTGACGCCACATCCGACGGTCCGCGACGGCGGCGTGCAGGAAGACGACCGGTTGGCCGCCGCTGGCCCACTCGGCCACGATCCGCGCGTTGCCGACAGGAACGATCCCCGATGTCGTCTGCATCCTGTCCAGAACTGGCAACGCATGTTGGGCTGGGATGACCCTAATCCCGGGCGGCAGCCTGGGCAACAGTTGGTCATCCCTGTAACTTGACCGAAACTGGGTACGGCCCAAGCGCCCACCGGGCCTTAATCTTGCCCGCTGATTATTTGCGGTCTGGTGGTGGTGTTGATGTCAACTTTTATTGACAAAGCGGGTTGGTAAGCTCGATTTTCCCTGAATGGTTGTAGGGTGATTTCGGCTCGCGCGGTGAGGGGCTCATGTCTCGCAGGTGCCACTGCCGTACGGGTTTGAGGGAGCGACGTGCGCCCCTGCGGGCGCTGTTGGCCCTGGGCGTTCTTCTAATCGCCGTTGCGGGATGCGGATCCCACCCGCCCCTGACCCCGGCTAGTGTGGAGACCAGCATCTTCGCTCAGGCCGTCAAGGACCGAAACGCTGCCATGATGAGGGGGCAAAGTGTCTGGGGTGAGGAGGCTCTCGAGATGACTTTCCGAGCCCGTCTGTCAGCACACGTAAATGCTCAGAGCAAGCGTGCGGACGTGATTGAGGTACTTGTACGGCATGGGGCGACGTGCCTGATCCACAACGCTTCGGATGGCACATTCACGTGCGTTGGCGTGCCGCGTGTTCCAATTGAGGGCCCGTTTGGAATTGGCGTGATGGGCCATGGGCATGCCCAGATCGCTGTCGAGCAGTTGCAGCCGGGCTGCAAATTCGGTGTGCCCGAAATCACCATTGAAACGGCATTCGTACCGCTCAGGCCTGAAGCGCAGTCAAGCACCAGGGACATTGCGCAAGACCTATCGGCATTGCGCCAGCGCTGCACTTAGAATCATCAGGCCAAACCGGGGTGGTCCGCAAGGGCGGCGGTCAGCTCGTCCACCCCTTCGCGACCCCTTCCAGGCGCCGGATCTCGCGCTGCAACGTCTCGATGCGCTTCAGCATGTTCTGGCGCTTCTCCTCCAGCATCGCCAGATGCCGTTCCTTGGCGATCCGCGCCGAGGCGCGGTTCGGGTACTCGCGGTTCAGGTAGGAGCGGGCGAACAGGCCGGTGCGCTTCACCGGGACCATGCTGTCCTGCCACATCCGCTCGCGCATCTCGGTGGCGAGCGTCAGCAGGTCCAGGATCTCCTTGTCCACGTCCAGGATGCGCATGCGGGCGTCGCGCATCCGCTGCTGGCGCTCCATGGCGGCGCGGTTCTTGGCGACCTGGTATTCGGCCCCGGTGGAATAGAGCAGGTATTCCCGCCCCATCTTCTTGGCCGTCGCCCGCAGCGCGTAGCGGTAGACCTCGTCGATCGCGTCCTGGTCGTTGGCCAGCGGCAGCCCGGCGGTGTCCGGATGCGCACAGGCCTCGTCCAGGACCGAGCCGACCACCGCCTTGAGGGCGCTGTGGCAGATCCGCTCCATGTCGAGTTCGTCCTGCAGGCGGCGGATCTGCTCGCGCAGCAGGCTGGTGTCCTCGTTCAGTGGCAAGGAGTCCGGTGGCGTGCCCGCAACCGGCGTGCTGCCGTCGCTGGCCGGAAGGTCGGATGTGCTGATGCTGCCCATGGCGAGCCACCGTGATGTCCTCTGGACGGCACGCATACTCAACCAGGAACGTTTGCGAATTCCTAAGACAAAACCGGCCGGTGTGCCTTTCTCGAATTTTCGCGTCGGCCGCCTCGATGATGGTCCTTGGTTCGGATAGGTTGCCCGCGCAATTGTTGAGGGCACGGCCGCACCCCGGCCACCCGCCCGGCGTTGTCCTGCCACCTGTGAATCCTGCGACGGTGATCCCGCGACCATGAGCACGACCGAATCCGGTGAAGCCGCCCTCGACCCGCATCTCGTCCACGACATCGCCAGCCGGCATCCGGAAGTGACCAGCCTGGCCGCGGCCGGCCTGAGCCGGATCGAGCATGCCGAGCTGATGGGGCTGGTGCCGCTGGGCCTGCCGCTGCCCAAGGGCAAGCGCGACCTGCTGGTGCCCCTGGAGCGGAAGGAGGCCGTGCTGCGCGAGGTTGAGGGCGGCCTGCAACGGGCGCTCCGGCGCAACGCGTTGCTGGAGCAGGGGCGCCGGGCGCTCGCCGGTTCGCACCTGTCGTTGAAGGCGGCCGAGGACCGCACGCGGGTGATCGCGGTCGCCCACGAAATCCTGCCCTGGCCCGGCTTCCGCGAGCCCTTGCGCCTGCACGCGCTCAAATCCTTCGACGCGGACGAACTGGCCGACCGGACGGATACCGAACTCCTGGCCCGGCTGGCGGGGGATCCCGACCTGGGCCGGCGTGCCGAGGAGGCCGTCGCGCGCGTGTCGGAACGGTTGCAGGATCTGGCGACGCGGGTGGGGCAGGCGGACGACAGTTGGACGTTCGAAAACCTGGTCGAACGCCTGTCCCGGGCCGCGCGCAACCGGCACGACCCGAACGACATCCTGCGGCGCTGGGAGGAGACGTTCGACACCTGGCTCGGCGAACGCGCCCAGGCGCGCGGCCGCGCCTTCGTGGACACCCATTTCGACCTCGCCCGCTTCGAACAGCTTTTCCCCGTCGCCCGCGGGCTGGGGCGCAAACTGGTGCTGGTCGTCGGACCGACCAACTCCGGCAAGACCCACCGGGCGGTCGAGGCGCTGAAGGCGGCCAAGTCTGGCATCTATCTGGCGCCGCTGCGCCTGCTGGCGTTGGAGATCATGGACCGCCTGAACAACGAGGGCACGCCGACCACGCTGTTGACCGGCGAGGAGGAGATCCGCGTGCCCGAGGCCCGGCACATCGCGTCCACGATCGAAATGCTGGATCCGGAACGGCCGGTGGACGTGGTGGTGATCGACGAGGTGCAGATGCTGGCCGATCCGGACCGGGGCTGGGCCTGGACGGCGGCGCTGATGGGGGCGCCGGGACGCACCGTGTACATCCTGGGCGCGCCCGAGGCCCGTCCGCTGGTCGAAAAGGCGGCGGCGCATCTGGGCGAGCCGTTGGAGGTGATCGAACTGGATCGCAAGGGGCCGCTGATCCTGCTGGAAAACCGCGTGGAATGGGCAGACGTCCAGCGTGGCGACGCCCTGATCGCCTTTTCCCGGCGCGAGGTGCATGCCGTGCGCGAAACCGTGCAGGCCCGTGGCCTTGCCGCCGCCGTCATCTACGGGGCGTTGGCCCCGGACGTGCGCCGGCGCGAGGCCGAACGGTTCCTGTCCGGCGAGGCCGACGTGGTGGTGGCGACCGATGCCATCGGCATGGGCCTGAACCTGCCCGTGCGCCGCATCCTGTTCACCGCGCTCGAGAAATTCGACGGGAACGAGGTCCGGCCCCTGGCCACGGCTGAAATCAAGCAGATCGCCGGCCGTGCCGGGCGTTTCGGCAAGGTGGACGTGGGCGAGTTCGGGGTGGTCGGCCGTGGAACGCCGCAGGCCCTGAAGGCGCTGCTGAACCGCCCGGACCCCCGGCTGGGCCCATCCACCCCGCTGAAGGTCCGCCCGACGCGCGGGATGCTGCAGCGCCTGGCCCGGCACATCGGGTCCGAGGACCTGGTCCTGCTGCTGGACTGCTTCGCCACCGCCAAGACCGCGGGTTCGCCCTACCGCGTGGCCGATCTGGGGCCGGTGCGGCGCCTGGCCGCCATGCTGGACGAACGGCCGCTGGATTTCGCGGACAAGCTCGACCTGCTGTTCATCCCGGCCGACATGGAACGGGACACGGATGCCGACCTGTTCCGCTCGGTCTGCCGGGCGATCCTGCGTGACACGCCGCTGGCCTTGGATCAGGTCGTGCCGGCCCGCATCGACACCCTGGACACCCAGCAGTTGGAGGACGCCTCGCGCGTGTGCGACCTGTATTACTGGGCCGCGCGCAAGTTCCCCCGCCTGTTCCCGGACCGCGAACGGGTCCGCGTCCGCCGGGCCGCCATCGGCGAGCGGTTGAGCGAGGTGTTGGCCGCACGCTCGCGCCGGTCGCGGACCCAGGCGGCGAAGCCGGGATTCCGCGGTGCCCCGCGCAAGCGCTACGGCCCGCGCCGGCGATAGGCCGTCCCACCCGCAAGAACGAAGGGTTTCGGACGGGTCGGAAACGTTTGGCCTGACCACCGAATGTGGGCTTTTCGAATCTGTCCGGGGCCGATATGGTTCCATTCCACAGATTCCGCATCAGGCCCTGACCATGACTTGGTCCATTGTCGCCCGCGACCCGGAGACGGGCGCATTCGGAGTGGCCGTCACCACGAAGGCCTTCGCGGTCGGGGCGTTGTGCCCCTACGCCCGTAGCGGTGTCGGGGCTTTGGCCACACAGGCACTCGTCAACCAGACCTATGGCCCGCGCGGCCTGCGCCTTTTGGACGAGGGCGTGCCGGCGGCCGATGTGGTGCGCCTGCTGCTGATCCCGGACGAGGGGCGGGAGCACCGGCAGGTCCATGTCCTGGATGCCGCGGGCCGGATTGCCCATCACACCGGGCGCGCGTGCGTGGACTGGTGCGGGCATGTCGCGGACGAGCCGCGGCAGGTGTCCGTCGCCGGCAACATGCTGGCCGGACCGCAGGTGATCCGGGACACGCTCGCCTGTTATCTGGACAACGGGGCCAAGCCCTTTGCCGAGCGGATGCTGCTGGCGCTGGACGCCGGCCAGGCCGCCGGAGGCGACAAGCGCGGCAAGCAGTCGGCGGCCCTGATCGTCCATACGACCGAGGAGTTCGCGGAACTGAACCTGCGGGTGGACGACCACCTTGAGCCGCTGGCCGAATTGCGCCGCCTGTACGAAATCAGCCAGGGACGCCCGCGCATCTTCCGCCAATTCCAGCCGACCCGGGCGAACCCGTCGGGCAACACCGACAGGGCGGTGCTGGATGCCGCGGTCGCCGCGTGGGAGGCGCAGCAGAAGGGGCGGACACCGCAATGACCACGCCCTTGCCGGCCCCCTTGCTGGAGGTCCGGGACCTCAAGACCTATCTGCGCACGCCGGACGGCGTGATCCGGGCGGTGGACGGCGTCAGCTTCACGGTGGAGGCCGGCCGGACCGTCGGCATTGTCGGCGAAAGCGGCTGCGGGAAGAGCGTCACGGCCCTGTCCATCATGGGCCTTGTGCCGTCGCCGCCGGGGGTGAAGGCGGGCGGCGAGATCCTGTTCGAGGGCGCCGATCTGCTGCGCATGTCGCAGCGGGAGTTGCAGGACATCCGCGGCGACCGCATCGCCATGATCTTCCAGGAGCCGATGACGAGCCTGAACCCCGCCTTCACGGTCGGGGACCAGATCACCGAGGCCCTGCTGCGGCACCGCAACCTGTCGCCGGCCGAGGCACGGGCCCAGGCGATCGAGCAGATGCGGCACGTCGGGATCCCGGCGCCCGAGCGGCGGGTGGACGATTATCCGCACAAGCTGTCGGGCGGCATGCGCCAGCGCGTCATGATCGCCATGGCGCTGGCCTGCCGCCCGCGCCTGCTGATCGCCGACGAACCCACGACCGCGCTCGACGTGACGATCCAGGCCCAGATCCTGGACCTGCTGCGCGGGCTGCGGAACGAGGGCGACATGGGGATCATGCTGATCACCCACGACCTGGGCGTCATCGCCGAGCTGGCGGACACCGTCATCGTCATGTACGCGGGCAAGGTGGTGGAGGCCGCCCCCGTCGGCGACCTGTTCGAACGGCCGCAGCATCCCTACACGGTGGGGCTGCTGGGTTCGGTCCCGACGCTGGAGGACGACGGCGAGCCGCTGGCCGCCATCGAAGGCATGGTGCCGAACCCGCTGTCCCTTCCCAAGGGGTGCCGCTTCGTCGACCGCTGCCCCTTCGCCATCGACGTCTGCCGCGAGGAGATGCCGCCCCTGGGCGAGGTCGAGCCCGGCCATTTCGCCGCCTGCTGGCGGTCGCCGCTGGAGATCAAGACATGACCGCCGCGCCCACCGCCACGCCCAATGGAAGCCCGCCTTTGGTCGAGGTGCGGGGGCTTTCCAAGCATTATCCGATCAACCGCGGCTTCCTCTACGCCCGTCATGTGGGCACGGTGAAGGCGGTGGACGGCGTCGACTTCCACATCGGGCGGGGCGAGACCCTGGCCCTTGTCGGGGAAAGCGGCTGCGGCAAGTCCACCACCGGCCGGCTGATCCTGCGCCTGATCGAGCCGACGGCCGGCACCGTGCGCTTCGACGGGCAGGACCTGTTCGCGCTGCCGCCCGAGGGGATGCGCCGGCTGCGGGCACGGATGCAACTCGTCTTCCAGGACCCCTACGCGTCCCTGAACCCGCGCATGACCATCGGCGAGGTGCTGGCCGAGCCGTTGCGCCTGCACGGCATCGCCAAGGGGAACGGCGAGGTGCGGGACAAGGTGGCCGAGCTGCTGGGGCTGGTCGGCCTGCCGGGGACGGCCGCCGAGCGGTTTCCCCACGAATTCTCGGGCGGCCAGCGCCAGCGCGTGGGCATTGCCCGCGCGCTGGCCGGCGGGCCGCAGTTGATCGTGGCGGACGAGCCGGTGTCCGCGCTCGACGTGTCGATCCGCGCGCAGGTCGTGAACCTGATGGAGGATCTGCAGGACCGGTTCGGGCTGTCGTACCTGTTCATCTCGCACGACCTGTCGGTGGTGCGGCACATGGCGGACCGGGTGGCGGTCATGTATCTGGGCCGCCTGGTGGAGATCGGGCCCAAGGAGGACGTGTTCGAGCGGCCGCGGCATCCCTACACCCGCGCCCTGCTCGGCGCCGTGCTGGAGCCCGGCCGGCGGACCGGCGAGGAGCCGCGCCAGACCTTGCAGGGCGACGTTCCCAGCCCGCTCGACCCGCCTCCCGGCTGCCCGTTCCATCCCAGGTGCGTCTTTGCCCAGGCCCGCTGCCGGGTGGAGACGCCCGTGCCCTTCGGCGCCGATGACGGCGATCCGCACACGGCGGCCTGCCATTTCTGGCCGGATCTGCCCCCTTACCGGCCCGTCCGGCCGGCTCCGCCGCCGCAGGATGCGCAGGTGCGGCTCAAGCGGCTGCAGGCCGCATTCCGGCGGACGCAGGATGCCGCCGCCCCACACCAGAGGAGGATCGGCTGAGATGAAGACCTGGACCATGGGGCTTGCGGCCCTGCTCACGGCAACGGCGCTCGCCGGCCCGGCCGGGGCGCAGACGTTGCGGATCGGCCTGCAGGAGGATCTGGATACCCTCGACCCGACCACGGCGCGGACCTACGTCAGCCGCATCGTCTTCGCCGGCCTGTGCGACAAGCTGGTCGATTACGACGCCGAGCTGAACTACAGGCCGCAGCTCGCGACGGAATGGCAGATCTCCGACGACGGGCGGAGCGTCACGTTCAAGCTGCGCCCGAACGTCAAATTCCACGACGGCGAGCCCATGGACGCCGAGGCGGTGAAGTTCTCCATCGAGCGGCACCAGAACTTCCCGGAAAGCCGCCGCAAGAGCGAGATCAACGTCGTCCAGTCGGTGGAGGTGGTCGATCCGCTGACGGTGCGGCTCAACCTGTCGCAGGCGTTCTCGCCGTTGATTTCGCAATTCGCCGACCGTGCCGGCATGATCGTGTCGCCCAAGGCGGCGCGCGAGGCCGGGGCCAACTTCGGGCAGAAGCCCGTTTGCGCCGGTCCGTTCCGGTTCGTCGAGCGCGTGGTCCAGGACCGCATCGTGCTCGAGAAGTTCGCCGACTACTGGGACGCCGGAAACATCCATGTGCAACGCGTGGTGTACCAGCCGTTCCCCGACACCACCGTCCGTCTGTCCAACCTCCAGGCCGGGTCGCTGGACCTGATCGAGCGGATGGCGCCGTCCGACCTGGCCGCCGCGAAGCGCGACCGCCGGCTGAAGGTGGAGCAGATCACGTCGCTGGGCTACCAGGGCATCACGGTCAACGTGAACAACGGCCCGCGCGCCGACAACCCGCTGGGCAAGGACCCGCGTGTGCGCGAGGCGTTCGAGCTGGCCATCGACCGCGATGTCATCAACCAGGTCGCGTTCGAAGGCGCCTATACGCCCGGCAACCAGCCGGTGCCACCGAACAACCCCTACTACGACAAGTCCACGCCCATCCCGAAACGGGACGTGGCGGCCGCCAAGAAGCTGTTGCAGGAGGCCGGCGTCCGGACGCCCTTCCCGGTGGAACTGCTGATTTCCAACAGCAGCCTGGAGGCCCAGGTCGGCCAGATCATCCAGGCGATGGCGGCCGAGGCCGGGTTCGACGTGAAGCTGATGGCGACCGAATTCGCATCCGGGCTCGCCATGCAGACCCGTGGGGAATTCCAGGCGTTCCGCGTGGGTTGGTCCGGCCGCACCGATCCGGACGGCAACATCCACGTCTTCTGGCATTCGCAGGGCAGCCAGAACGACTCGAAGTACGCCAACCCGGAGGTCGACCGCCTTGTGGACACCGCGCGCGAGGTCAGCAGCCTGGAGGATCGCCGGCGTCTCTACAACGAGGCCAACCGCATCTACCAGAAGGACGGCGCGATCATCTACCTGTACCACCAGAACAACCTGTTCGCGATGACGTCCAAGCTGACCGGCTTCCAGGCCAACCCGGACGGCCTGATCCGGATCCAGGGCATCAAGCTGCAATGACGTGCCGGGGCCCCGTCCCGTGCCGGACGGGGCCCGTTCCCTTGGCGGGATTGTCCGATGCAAGCCTTCATCCTCCGGCGCCTCGCGGTCAGCATTCCGACGCTGCTGATCGTGACCATGATCGTCTTCGGGCTGCAGCTTCTGCTGCCCGGCGATCCGGCGCTCGTGCTGGCCGACGAGTCCCGCGACCCCGCGGTGATCGAGGAGATCCGGGAACGCTACCACCTGAACAAGCCGATCCCGGTGCAGTACGCGTACTGGCTCGGCGACGTGCTGCGGGGTGAATTCGGGGTTTCGCTGCGCACCAACATTCCGGTTTGGGACATGGTCTGGCAGAAGCTGCCGGTCACGGTGGAGCTGGCGATCGGGGCGATGCTGGTGGCCTTGGCGATCGGCATTCCGGCGGGGATCGTGTCGGCGTTGCGGAAGGGGACGGTCTGGGACCACGCGGCCAACGCGGTCGCCCTGTCGGGCCTGTCCATCCCCAACTTCTGGCTCGGGATCATGATGATCCTGCTGTTCGCCGTGAACTGGGGGGTGATGCCGCCGGGCGGTTATGTCAGCCCCGCGGACAGCCTGGCCGGCAATCTGATCCACATGGTGATGCCGGCCTTCGTGCTCGGCACCGGGATCGCCGCCGTGTTCATGCGGCACACCCGCAGCGCCATGCTGGGGGCGCTCGGGGCCGACTATGTCCGGACGGCCCGGGCCAAGGGCCTGTTCGAGCGCACGGTCGTGATGCACCACGCGCTGCGCAACGCGCTGATGCCCGTGATCACGCTGGGCGCGCTGGAGTTCGGGTCCCTGCTTTCGGGCGCGGTGCTGACCGAGACGGTCTTCAACATCCCCGGCTTCGGGCGTCTTGTGGTCGAGGCCGTGTTCACCCGCGACTACGCGGTGGTGCAGGGGGTCGTGCTGTTCACCGCGACGGCCATCATCCTGCTGAACGTGCTGGCCGACATCCTCTACTACGTCGTCAATCCGCGCCTGCGAGGGTAGGGCACCATGACCGCCGCACCCGCACCCGCTCCCGCTTCCCCGTCCCGGTCCGGCGCGGCTCCGGCCCCGGCCGCCGCACCCCGGTCCACCCGCACGCGGCGGCTGCTGCGCATGCTGCGCCGTCCGGCGCCGCTTGTCGGGCTGCTGGTCGTGGTGGCCTTCGTCGCCGTCGCCGTCCTCGCGCCGTACATCGTGCCCCACGACCCGATCAAGACGGACTGGTTGCAGATCCGCAAGCCGCCGTCCGGAACGTATTGGTTCGGGACCGACGAGCTGGGGCGCGACGTCCTCTCGCGTCTGCTGGTGGGGGCGCGGGCCTCGCTGCTGGCCGGGGTGCTCTCGGTCGCCATCGCCATGGCGGTGGGGGTGCCGCTGGGATTGGTCGCCGGCTATGCGGGCGGGCTGGTGGACGGCGCCATCAGCCGTTTCGCGGATGCCATGCTGGCCTGTCCGTTCCTGATCCTGGCCATCGCGTTCGCGGCCTTCCTGGGGCCGAGCCTGACCAACGCCATGATCGCCATCGGCCTGTCCGCCACGCCGATCTTCATCCGCCTGACCCGCGGGCAGGTGCTGGCGGTGAAAACGGAAGACTATGTCGAAGCGGCACGGGCCGTCGGCAATCCGCACCACCGTATCCTGCTGCGCCACATCCTGCCGAACATCGTGCCGGCCCTGATCGTGCAGGCGACGCTGACCATCGCCACGGCGATCATCGCGGAATCGGCGTTGAGTTTCCTGGGGGTCGGCCAGCAGCCCCCGGCCCCGAGCTGGGGCAGCATGCTCAGCGCGGCGCGCGGCTTCCTGGTGCAGGCGCCCTGGATGTCGATCTACCCGGGCCTCGCGATCTGCTTCGTGGTCTATGCGTTCAACCTGCTGGGCGACGGCCTGCGCGACGTGCTGGACCCGAAGGAGGGGTGAACGAATTCAACTTTGCATCGATTTAGGTATTAGTTAACCCCGAATGGGTAGCTAGTTGCGATGGGGTGTTCTAGGCACCCGCACAGCTCCTGAGGGGATGTACATGTCGGCGAACGACCTGATCCTGGTGACCGGTGCAGGTGGGTTCATCGGTGGTTGGCTTGTAAGCCGGTTGCAGCAGCAGGGCGCACGCGTCCGTGCCGTCGACATCAAGCCCCTCGACCAATGGTATCAGGTCCACGACGGCGCCGAGAACGTGGTGGCGGATCTGCGCGATCTCGCGGCCTGCCGGTCGGCGGCGAAGGGCGCGCGCCACATCTACAACCTGGCGTGCGACATGGGCGGGATGGGGTTCATCGAGACCCACCGGGCCGAGTGCATGATCTCGGTCCTCATCAACACGCACATGCTGATGGCCGCCCGCGATGCCGGGGCCGAACGGTTCTTCTACGCCTCCTCCGCCTGCGTCTACAACGCGAGCAAGCAGAGCGACCCGAACGTCACCGCGCTGAAGGAGGAGGACGCCTATCCCGCCATGCCCGAGGACGGCTATGGCTGGGAGAAGCTGTTCAGCGAGCGGATGTGCCGCCACTTCCGCGAGGACTACGGCCTGACGACCCGGATCGCCCGTTTCCACAACGTCTACGGGCCCCACGGCACCTATGACGGCGGACGCGAGAAGGCGCCGGCCGCCATCTGCCGCAAGGTCGCCCACGCCAAGCTGACCGGGCACCGCGAGATCGAGATCTGGGGCGACGGGGAGCAGACCCGCAGCTTCATGTACATCGACGATTGCCTGTACGGCATCGACCGGATCATGCACAGCGACATCGTCGACCCGATCAACCTGGGCTCGGCCGAGCTGGTCTCGATCAACACGCTGGTCGACATCGTCGAGGAGATCGCCGGTATCAAGTTGACCCGGCGGCACAACCTGTCCGCGCCGCAGGGCGTGCGCGGGCGCAACAGCGACAACACCCTGATCCGGGCCAAGCTGGGCTGGGAGCCCTCGATCCAGCTCAAGGTCGGCCTGGAAAAGACCTACCGTTGGATCCACGACGAACTCACGGCGGCCTTGGAACCAGCCTGATCCGGACTGCGGGGGGACCACTCGGGTCCCCGCCGACCCCACAACCCGGCTTACGAGGCCGGGCGGATGCCCATCTTCCCCAGCAGATAGTCCGGCTTCAGGATCTCGTTGAGCCGGGGCTCGGCCTGCCGGATGGACTGGCGGTACCGGTCGAGATCGCGTCCGGCCTCAAGGCAGGCATCGGCGATCGCATCGGGCGTCCATTCGGCGAAGGCGGGGAGTCGCGCCCCCGCATCGACGAGGCGCCGGTTCGCGACCGAGGTGGCGGGCACCACGACCGGTTTGCCGAACATGGCGCCCTCGTGGACGATGCCGGACTCCTGCCGGTCGTAGGCGGGGCCATAGGGCAGCACGACCACGTCGCACGCCTCGAGCGCACCGTAGAACAGGTCCGCGGGCAGGTTGCCCTCCAGCACCCGGACGCGGGGATGGCGGAGCACGTCCTGGTGGGCCTCCAGCATGGCCGCCGCGTCGTAGGCCGCCCGCGACACGTCCACATGCACGAGGAAGGCGGCACCGGGATCGGCGGCCAGCACCTTGCGCGCAGCGCCGAGCAGCTTCCCGAGCCCCTTCTGCTCCCACCAGCTGAAGCCGAAATACCCGTAGGTCACACGACCCATCGGAAGATTGTCGGGGCGCCGGCGGACCTCGGGGATGTGGGGTTGGAGGAACGGGAAGGCCGACAGGCGGTCGTCCGGTGCGCCCAGGGACCGCAGATGGGGCAGGTGGGCGGCGGCGAAGGAGAACAGGTGCCGGCATCGCGGCCCGTGGCCGTTGGCCCATTCGAAGAAACGGGCGTAGATGGCCGAGTTCCGCTGGTGGATCTCCTCGGTGCCGCGGAAGAAGCATTCCTGGCTGTAGAGGGTGGCGGTGAAATCGGGGGCCGTGCCCTTGGCCGCGAGGAGTTCGTCGTACGCCCGCATGAAGCCGTAGACGATGCGGTGGTGGAGCATGGGAAGGTAGATCAGATCCTGCGCGCCGCCGTGCAGCAGGTCCCCCAAGCCTTTAAGCTGGCTGTAGAAGATGTAGTTCGACGCCCCGATCTCGGCGACTGGATCGTCGAACGGGCGCTCGTAGGGCGAGGACAGGGCCCTGGTCACCCGCACATGTGCGGGCATCCGCGCGTCGGGATCCTCCGGCGAGGTGACCACATCCACATCCCAGCCGGACCTATGGGCCGAGTCCGCCAGCGTCACCAGGGCGCCGTGGTGGTGGGCGCTCAGGGTCGGGGCAAGGACGATAAGGCGGGGCATGCGGCGGTCCTGCGCTGCGGTTGCATGCCGTGGGATTAACACCGGTTACAGCGGGCCAGCAATGGGGACGCTTCGCCCCGCTAAGCACTGTTTGAGACAGCGGTTGCCGCGTTCTGTCGCCCGGATCGGATTTCGCTATAGTGGAGAAAGGCGGCCTCTGGCGGCGCCCGCCATGGGCGCGACGAGAGCCGCACCGTGGCGCACGGGAAGACGGAAGGGCGATGATGCAGGGCGAACCGGGGGCCGGATCCCACACATTGGTGATCCCGTTGTTGAACGGCTATGCGGCTTGGTTCGGCGGGCAGAATTACATCTACAACATGCTGCGTTGCTTGGCCCGCCTTCCGGCTGATCGCACACCCAGGGTTTTCATCTACGACGATGGGGATGGCGCATGGCCGGACGCCTTGCTGGCGTGCCTGCGGTTTTCCTTCGTCGAAGCGGTGATCGGGACCGGGGGCAAGCTCCTGTACGCCCGCGACGCACGTCTTGAGGCCGCCATCACGGCTCTCCCGCTGGCGGACCGCCGCAAGGTGATTGTCGGCTGGTCCACCGCGGTGGTTCCGATGCCCTTTGCCATCCACCACATGGTGACGACGCCTAAGCATTGGGGCTGGATCCCGGATTTCCAGCACAAGCTGCTGCCGCACATGTTCGATGCCGAGGAGATCGCCGCCCGGGACGCGGCGTTCACGGCGTTGACCGACCGGAACGGTCCGTTGCTTCTGAGCAGCGAAGCGGCCCGTGCCGACCTTCTGACATTCTATCCGGGCGTCCGGGCGCGCACCTACGTCTGGCGCTTTGCCAGCACGTTGATGCCGGAGGACTCGGCTGACCCCGCGCAGGTCCGGGCGAAGTACGATCTGCCCCAGCGTTTCTTCCTGAACCCGAACCAGTTCTGGAAGCACAAGGACCACCGGACGCTGTTCCGCGCCCTGGCCCGCTTGAAGGCCGCCGGGCGGCCGCTCCACGTCGTCGCGACGGGCAGCGGGCACGACGCCCGCGACCCGGGATACTACGACCAACTCATGGCGGAGGCTGCGGCCCTGGGCATCACCGATCTTTTCCGGCATGTGGGGCCGGTGCCCCATGCCGACCTGATCGCCCTGATGCGCACCTGCATGGCCATCGTCCAGCCGTCGCAGTTCGAAGGCTGGAGCACGGTGGTCGAGGACGCCCGTGCACTCGGATGCCCGTTGGTCGCCTCCGACCTTCCGGTGCACCGCGAGCAGTTGGACGGGTGGGGGACCTTGTTCCGCACCGGCGACGATGGCGCGCTGGCGGATGCCATGCTTCGGGCCGCGGACGAAATTGACGTGCAGACCCGCATGGCCGGCGAGGCGACCGCCGCCCGCCGTGCGGTTTCGCACCAGCGGGCGACGGCCGAAGCCCTGATGGATTGCCTGGACCGCGAGCGGCGGGCAGCGTCCGGTCAGTAGAGCCGGACCGCCGCGCCCACGCCGTAGCCGACGCCGGCGAAGCTCCAGGCGGAAAAGCGGGGGTCGTCGGCGACCATCTCGCGCCACAGGCCCAGCAGTTCGGGATGAAGCGGGTGGCTGATGTCGTCGAAGACGATGACACCGCCGATGGCAAGTCGCGGAAGCACGTCGCGCAGATCCTGCGCGGCACCTTCCAGGGAATGGTCGCCGTCGACCGTGATCATGTCGAACACGAGGTCGGGGCGCTCGGCGAACAGGCGCGGCAGCACCTCATGGGAGTTGCCGTCGATGAACTCGGCCGGGCCCCGGTGCCCGACCAGGGCCAGTTGGCTTTTCACGAACTCAGCCCCTGGGTTCGGCATGCCCGCGTAGTTGGTCTGCCACATGTCGATGCCGACCACCGCGCAATCGGGGACCACGCTGGTCACGGCCGCCATGGACCGGCCACGGCGCACGCCGATCTCAAGGTAGCTGCTGGGCTTCACCAGCTGTGCGACCGCCAGGAGCGCGGTGACGATGTCGGCGTAGCGCCAGTCGTCGCCGAACCGGGTCAGGCCGTCGTTGATGAATGCCTGGAGGAAACGGCTGTAGGCGTCGCCCTCCAATCGTTCCAGTAGCTGCAATTCACGTTCCAGAAGACCCCGCGACGTGGCGAGCCGCGCGATCATGTCGGCGTGCACCATGACCGGAGGGTACCATTCGGTCTGACCGTTCGGCGTCCGGTAGCAGGCGCCGGCGACGCGCTGCGTCATCTGGGGGTAGGTGGGTCTGGGGATCGGCATCAATTCAGGTCCGTTCACGGGTAAATGGGTCAGGCTCAACTTGACCCGAGATGATGTCCACAAGCGGTTCGGCTTGGCGGGGCGCCCAGTGGTCCATGCCATTTGGCACCCCGTTTCGGTGCTCCCAGTGCAGCCAAGCGGCGTATCTGGCAAGCCCTTCTTCGAAGGGGATGATCGGCGCAAACCCCGTCGCGGCCAGCCGGCCGGTGTCGGCCTGCAACCGTTGGGGATTGCCCGGGCGTGTCCTGCCGTTAAACAGCACTTCAACGTCGTACCCGAGCGCGTCCGCCAAGCCTTCGGCCACCGAGCGGACCGTCGTGGCCTCGCCCGATCCGGCATTGAGCAGGTCATGGCCGGACCAGGGGGCTTCCATCAGGTCGCAGACGAGCCGGGCGACATCCGCCACGTGCAGGTAGTCGCGGGTCTCGTTCCCTGTGCCGTCCATGGACAAGGGGGACTCCCCACGCAGGATGCGGAGCCCGATGTCCCACAGCAGAAGCTTACGCTGCCCCTCGCCGTAGATGGAGAAGAGGCGCAGGGCGCGCGACGCGATCCCATCCAGGTTCCACGCATGCGCAAGCACGGTTTCGGCGAGTTGCTTGTGCAGGCCGTAGTGTGAAACGGGAGCGAGCGTCCGCTCCTCGCGCGCCAGGTCCTGCCCCAGGTCACCGTAGACGGCGGCGCTCGACGGATAGACGAGGCGGGTGGATCCACCCAGGTGGCGGAGGGCGTCGAGCAGGATGGACAGGGTGCCGACCGTACGGGCGAGATCAGCCGAGGGGTTCGCCGCCGCCAAACCGACACTACCGCTGCCGATGCCGTGGAAGCAGTGCGCGGGCCGTCCGTGCGCCGCGCTGGCTTCCAATAAAACCTCAAGGGTGAAGTCCGACACGATCCAGGCTACGGGACCGTCGGTGCACGGTGGAGGGGTGCGCGAGAACGCCACAACACGTTGGCCCCGCCGGACCAGTTCCCCGAGTACGCCACCGGCCAGAAAACCCGTGGCCCCGGTGACCCATACTACGTCATCCGTCATGCTGGAGCGCCCCCGCTGCAGTGCATCGTTCAATTCACCGAGTGTCTCACTGGCCCTATGATCGATCTGGCCGAAATTTGCAGGGCAAACCACGGGACCCGGCGCCGGATCTAACGTCAATGCGGACACAAATGCTTCAGGATGTGGAATCCTGGGCCGCGACCAGCCGCGGAGGTTTTTCGAGCCGGGATTTGCACCTTGCGGTTAGCGCACCAGCACCGTCGGTCGTTATAATCCATTCGAGCCACCTTATGTGCGACAAATCTGCATCAAGTTAGGATTACCTTGGGGGAGGCCGCGTTCAACTCAGCCGAACAGGGCTTGTGGGGCATCCCGCGCAGCGATCGACGACTTTGCGCCGCCAGTAGAGGCGGTGGTTGAGCCGCAGAGTGCAACAATGTCAAGAGCGCTGCAGGTCGCTGCCGACGCGCGAGCAGCCAGTTGCGCGTGGCTGCCGCAGGCTTTATCGCCCCACAGGTGGGCTGGTGGGCGACGAATTGTGGCTCCTCGTATCAAGCTTCCTTGCCGCGCCGAGCACCGTCCTCCCAATGGCGGGCGCTGGGAGGCGCAACAAGGGGCTGGTTCATGGAGGCGATCACAAATCGACACGAAGCTAACCTGTGGAGGCGCCCGCGTCCCGCAAGGTTCATTCCTTACTTTGAGGCGGCGCCCAGGTCGATGGAACCGATGCACAGAAATCACTATGCCACTAGGCGCCATGCATATACTGTCCCGAAAGCCTGAGGTGGGCCCTAACCATTACCAGTTGGTTAAGATCAAAGGTGAGATATGGAAAAGGTTTATCTTTCTGATCTCAGGAAGATGGTTGACTTGTGCCGCGCCATGCCGAACACGAAGATGTTGGCAACAGCGAAGGTCAATGCCATGGTTCTGCTGAACATGAGCTACGAAAAGGTAATGGTTGATCGGAATTTTAGCGAACATCCGTACACATATACGCGTGATCTCGTTCGACATATTAATGAAAATTTGCAGGCTTGGAATAATATTCAATTTGCTGAGATGGCTGGGGCAGTTTCGGTTGCCGGCGCCCATGAGCAGATGGAGGAGATGCACCAGGATCTTTTCCAAACTCTTTGGACTAAGTTCAGCCCTGAGGACTATAATGACCGGATTCAGAGGTATGTATACAGGTTGGAATTGAACGGTCTTGGAAAAGAATTTGCCGGAGGTCGCTGTATCGACTTTGGATGTGGGCACGGTAACTTTGCGCACGCCCTTCTCCGCAAGGGGGCAAAATATGTCCTCGGTATCGACTACGGGGAGGGGAGTGTAAAATTTGCGGAGCGCGCTCGTGATAACCTTGGTGTGAGCAGAAACGATCTCGAATTCCGTCTTTCGACGGTTTACGACGTTTCCGAGCCTGATGGCAGTTTTGATTTTGCGATACAGAATGGTGTTTTCCACCATCTTGATGATGAAGACCGTGCGTACAAGGAGGTACACCGTGTTCTGAAGCCTGGAGGGTATTTCTGGGTCTACACGGATGGCGAGGGGGCAATTAACCACGATTTGTGGGATGCCTCGCGTGAGGCTTTGTCGGATATTCCGTTTTCATTTATTGTCGAGCATTTGGAGGCTCTCAATCTTTCAACAGGCAAGCGTTACCATTTGGGGGACGGGCTCAACGCCGTTTATCGGCATACGTCCTGGGACGAAATCACCAGCCGTTTGGCTCGGCTTGGGTTTGGCGAATTCCGGCGAATTACCGGCGGTTTCGACACCGATTTCGATCATGATGTTATTGCCGCCGATAAGTACGGACGGGAAAAATTTGGCGAAGGCGATCTGCGCCTGATTTGTCGCAAGCTGTAGGCATTTGACTAAACCAGCGCCGGGCGAAGATTGGAGTCTTCGCCCGGCGCTGGTTTAGTGCTCAGCCATTTTGGCTATGCGCTCTTACCCGGTGTTGACTCAAGGGAGACTTTGATGTCGTACGCTGCGGCAGGCAGCTGGACCAGCACCTATGTCCGGGTCACCGAGATGGCCTATCCCGCCGGGGGCGTGATCCGCATCTTCAAGGGCAGCTTCCCTGACCTAAAGATGCCACGGCCGATGCTTGGCGAGCGGGTGCTTGATGTCGGTTGCGGCGAGGTCGCCACCTGCCGCTGTTCCATACGCTCGGGCTGGGGTGTGCTGGCGTGGAGGTCACCGACGAGATTAGTGCAGGCCTGCGCGCGCATGGACGGTTGGGTATTCCGGCGGACATCCGCACCGGCCACGCCGGCAGCTTACCGTTCGCCGGCGGAACCTTCGATTACTTGCTGACTTGGAACAGCTGTTACTACATGTCGCTCGCCGGGCTGGATTTTTAGCAGCACGTCGACGAGATGGCCCGTGTACTGAAGCGTGGCACCTGGATCGTGTGCTCCATTCCGAAACAGGACTGTTTCATTTTCCGGGACAGCACGCCGCACACTGCGGTCGGGTACCGGGTGATCCAGGGCGATTACTTTGGTGTCCGGAACGGGGAGGTGATGCGTTGCATGGAATCGCGCGCCGACGTGGAGGCGTCGTTCGGTACCCGGTTCGACACGTTCTGTCATGCCGATCTGGATATGGACTGGTTCGGGCTGTCCTCCCGCTGGCATGTCTTCTGCGCGCGGCGGGCGCAGTAGATCGGAGCAAGGGAGCAAGGTGCACTCTGCCGCGGAAACGGCTCTGCTGCCGCCTCAATTGGGCATGATATGGGCATGAACCGCCGTGCGCGTCCCCCATGCATTCGGCTCGCCTCTTCAGTCCTCGATGTCTGCGGCTTGGTTCTCTTGCCAGGGGGGGCGGTCGCGCCTCCACCAGGTGACGTCGACGCTTTCGCTCGGCGGTACGAGGATGCCCACGAGACGGACTTGTGCCCTCCCGCCGAGAGCGGCACTTAGGGGGCCGCTGCGTGGGCGGTTGATGCGGAGTCCCGATCGGCAGGCCGCTATAAGCAGGAAAGGAACCTAGTGGTCTGAGGCGGAAGTTCGCTGACAGAAGCGTTTGACGCTGTCGAGGATCTGGTCGGCGGACTTGGTCCAGACGAAGGGCTTGGGGTCGGCGTTCGTCGCCTCGATGTAGCGCCGGATCGCGTGTTCCAGGTCGCG
>DASQNC010000013.1 GCA_035645145.1 Azospirillaceae bacterium
CGGGCCGGCCCGAAGGATGCTCGGTGAAAACGACGGTCCTGTAAAACGCGGCGCCGGCCGAAACCGGTCCTCCGCGACCCACATGGCCGCCGCCCGCGCATCCCTTCTCGCACAGACGACTTATACAATTGTCAAAGATCCGGCGATTCTTCCGAACCGCAGAGACCGCAGCACCGCCCGGGCTTACTACCCGGTCGCGCACTGGCGGGCTGTCAAGATTGCACCCCGGAGACAGCGCATCAAGACCCTCGCGGGTCTTTTTTGCAGAACCGGCTTTCCGGAGACTTCGGCGAGCGGCGAACCGTGCCGCCCGTCGTGTGGAGCGGTATATAGGTCCCCGGCCGGGGGGCTGTCCAGAGGATTTTTCCGAGGCGTTCCGATTTTTTTCGGCCGGCCCGGCGGGTGTCTTCCGGCGCCGTGGAATAACGGGGATCCGTCGGCGTTCTCCATTGACACGTGTAGAACCTGGCCGCACCCTCGCTTTCCATAACGTACCGGCGACACCCTGCAATCCCCACGTGATTGGGCGTGCGATATGCAGCGGGGCGCCCTGTCCCCCACCCAGGAGGATCCGGCTTGCAGAGCAAGGCCCTGATCGCACTGGCCGGCACGGCCGCGTTGCTGACGGCGACATTCGCCGCGATGGACCCGTCCGTCCGGCGTCATTTCGAGCAGAGCCACGAGGCCGCGATCGATCCCTATTATGCGGAGGGGCCGCACGACGTGGACGGGTCGGGCGAGCCGGCGGCGCCGACCTCGGACGAAACGAACGACACCGTGGCCGAGGCCGAGGCGGCGACGGACAGTGGAACGGGCCAGCCAACCGTGCAGGCGGATGCGGAGGAGGCCACGGACGTCCAGACCGATGAGGCAGATGCAGGGACCGAGGCCGGGCAAGCGCCGGCCGCGTCGCGCCGTGTGGTTGAGGTGGGCCGCGGCGACACGTTGATGGAGCTGCTTGCGGAGGCGTCCGTGCCGCGGGCCGAGGCGGCGGAGGTGGTGGGCGCCCTGCGCAAGGTCTACAATCCCCGTCAGCTCCAAGTCGGTCAGCAGATCGCCCTTCTCTTCGAGGAGGCCCATGGGGAGAGCCGGTTTGTTGGCCTGGAGTTGGAGGCCGACGCCGCGAGGGCGGTGTCGGTGTCCCGTGACGAGGAGGGCTTCGCCGCTTCCGAAACGGTGCGCGCCGTCACCCGGCAACCCTTCTCCGCCTCGGTCGAGATCCGGTCCAGCCTGTACGAGGCCGCGGTGGACGCGGGCATACCGGCGGCGATCGTCGTCGCCGCAATCCGGACGCTGTCCCACGAGGTGGACTTCCAGCGCGACCTTCAGCCCGGCGACCGGTTCGACGTGGTCTTCGACCGGCATGTGACCGAGGACGGCCAGATCGTGCGGGATGGCCATCCCGATATGCTCCGCCTGGTGCTGTCGGGGAAGACGCAGTCCTGGTTCCGGTACGAGGCGGCGGACGGCACCATCGACTGGTACGACCGTGCCGGCGCATCCATTCGCAAGGCGCTTCTGCGCACACCGGTGGACGGGGCACGCCTGTCGTCGGGGTTCGGCATGCGGCGCCACCCGATCCTGGGCTATAGCCTGATGCACAAGGGCGTGGATTTCGCGGCCCCCACGGGAACCCCGGTCTATGCGGCCGGCGACGGTGTGGTGGAGGAGATCGGCCCCAAGGGCGCGTACGGCAACTACATCCGTGTGAAGCACAGCACGCAGTTCGCCACCGCCTACGCCCACCTGTCGGCGTTCGCACGCGGCCTGGGCCACGGCCATAGGGTCAAGCAAGGGCAACTGATCGGCTATGTCGGCAGCACCGGCCGCTCCACCGGGCCGCACCTCCACCACGAAATCCTGCGCAATGGACAGCAGGTGAACCCGACCAGCATCCAGATGCCGGTGGGCCGCACCCTGCAAGGCCGCGAGCTTGCCGCCTTTCAACAGCACGTCGCCGAAGTGGAAAAGCGGTTCAAGGAGGCGGCCGCACGCGGGATGCAATTGGTCGGCACGCGTGACACACCGGTCCCGCGCGCGTCCGGTGCCTGCACCGGCAACGCGGGCTGCTGAAGCGGGACGGCCCCGCGCCGACGATGGCACTCCGCACGCATAAAGGAACCCGGTCCCCACGCAGATGATTTGCGGGGGAGGCGCGGCACCACGCGCCCGCGGAGCCCGATGCATGTTCCCCGTCCGGACCACGGCCCCCCGCCGGCGCACGCCGGTTGTCGTACTGTCGTTGATCGGTGCCAATGCGGCGGTCTTCTTCTGGCAACTCGCCCTCCCGCCGGATCTCGCATTCCTGTCCGCCGTGGAATGGGGGCTGGTCCCGTTGCGCTACACCGATCCCGACTGGGCGGCATCGGTGGGATTGGACCCCGGCAACCGCATTCCCTTCGTCACGTCCGCATTCCTGCACGGCGGGTGGCTGCACATCCTCGTCAACATGTGGACGCTGTGGCTGTTCGGCGGCGCGGTCGAAGACCGGATGGGCCGTCTCCGGTTCACGGCCTTTTACCTCGCCGGCGGGATCGCGGCGGCCGCGGCGCATATCTGGGTGAACCCGGACAGTCCGGTGCCCGTGGTCGGGGCGTCGGGTGCCATCGCGGCGGTGCTGGGCGCGCATGTCGTGCTGTTCCCCGGCAGCCGCGTGCTGCTGCTGATCCCGATTCTGTTCATCCCGCTGTTCGTGCCCGTCGGCGCGCTGGTCTATGCCGGCATCTGGTTCGCCATCCAAGTGGCCCAAGGGGCCGGCGCGCTGCTGTCGCCGGAGCTTCCGGGCGGCGTGGCATGGTGGGCGCACATCGGCGGGTTCGTGGGCGGCTTGGCCACGGCCCGTCTGGTCGCACCGCCCCCGCCGCCAAGCGGGACGGGAATCCGGCTGCCCCCGTCCGGGCCGGGCAGCGGTCCCGGCCCGGGGCCCCAGACGGGTCCTTGGGGTCGCCGCTGAGGTGCAATTGCCGCGCCGGGCCGGTAGACTGGAGGGATGCCGCCACGCCGCACATCCCCCACCCTGCCCCACCCGGACCAGTTCGACCTGCTGGAGATGCCGGAAGCGACATCCGTCATGCTGACGTACTCGGGCCGGACGGTGGACCTCGCGCAGCCGGACTTCTCGCGCTTCGAGATCGAGGACATCGCGCGCCCCCTGGCCTACCAGTGCCGGTTCGTGGGCAATACCACCGCCTTCTATTCGGTCGCCCAGCATTGCGTGCTGGCCAGCCACCTGGCCCCGCCCGGCTTCGCATACCTGGCCCTGATGCACGACTGCGAGGAGGCGTTCACGGGGGACTGGCCGACACCCTGGAAGGTGCGGATCGGGCGCGAGCACGTGAAGGCCGCGGTCGAGCCATTGAAGAAGGCCCTGGCCAAACGCTTCGACCTGCGCCACCCGGAACCGCGGGAGGTGAAGCTGGCGGACCAGAGGGCGCTGGCAACCGAGCTGCGCGACCTGTGCGCGCCGCACCGGGTGAACTGGAAGGACCTGCCGCCCCCCGCCGCGGAGACGATCCGTCCCCTTGAGCCGGATGCGGCCATGCAGGCGTTCCTGGCGCGCTACCGGGAACTGCGGGGCTGAAAATCCCGAGGGGTCAGCCCCGGCGAAGCCAAGGCCGGCCACCCAGTGCCGCGCACCCCGCCCCCATGACCAGAAGTGCGGTCCCGACCGCGAACAGCAGGCGGTAGGATCCGGTTTCGGCGAACAGCCACGAAAAGCCGTAGGCCCCACCCGCCTGCGCCAGGGCAAAGCCGAGGGTCATCGACCGCCAGGCGCGGGCATAGTTCGCGGGCCCGGCCGCCTCGGCCGACACGCCCGAGCCGAGCGCCCCCATGCCGGGCGTCAGCGCGCCCACGATAACCGCCGACACGGCGATCGCCAGCGCCTCGTCCGTCACCAACGGAAGCGCCACCGCCACCGCCTTCACGAGAAACGCCGCCAGGTAACTGGCCCGGAACCCGAATCGCCCGGCGGCAATCCCGACCACGGCCGCGCCGAGCGCGGCACCAACGCCGAACAGCATCCAATACTGCGCACCGGCCGCCACCCCACGGTCCAATCCCCGGGCCACGTAGTCGGACAGGAACAGGCTGTGGGGAACGAAGCCGGCCCCGTCGCAAGCATACGCCGCGACCAGGAACGGCAGGGATCCGATCCCACCGCGCGCCCCGGCATCGGGTACGGCACCGGCGGCGGCCGCCGCCGCGGCGGGCGATATCCGCGGCGCGGGTGCCGGCCACAGGCGCCAGGCCGCGGCCGTCAGGACCACCCCCGCCAGCGCCAGCACCAGCCATGCCGGCCGCGGCCCCGCATCGGCAAGCCAGGCGACGAACGTTCCCGACAGCACGATGCCAAGGCCCACCCCGGTGAACATGATGCCCGCCGCCCGTCCGCGGGCGGCGGGCGGCACCGCGGCCAGGACCACCGGCGCCGCCAGGATCATCAGAACCGCGCCGGAGAAACCGGCCGCGGAGCGCCAGAGCAGCAGCCACCAGAAGCCCCAGGGCAGTGCGCAGGCCGCGAAGGTCAGGGCCGTGGCCGCCATCGCCCAGCGCAGTGCCCGCCCCGGGCCGGCCAGGACGCCAATCCGTTGGGAGGCCAGGGCGCCGATAAGGTAGCCGCCCAGGTTCGCCGCCCCCAGGTACGCGGCCTCCCCCCCGGCCAGCCAACCATGGTCGACCAGGGCCGGCAGCAACGGCGTGTAGGCGAAACGCCCCAGCCCGACACCCAGGAACAGGGCACAAAAACCGGCGAACGCCCACAAGGCGGGACCACGGGTGTGTGCGGCGGCCGCAGCCCCGGCCTCGCCCCCCCGCGCGCGTGCCTCGCTCATGCCCAGTTCCCTTCCCGGATTCCCGCGCCCCTGCCATCGGACGGCATGGTGTCGGGAAAGGAGGTGGACAGAAAGCGCCTTGGGAGCGAGGCAGCCCTGCACGAACCGCACCCCCGCAAGGCAAAGGGGCCGGACGGATTCCCGCCCGGCTCCGGCATCATACCGCCGAACGCATGCCCCCACGCACTCGGCTTGTTCCTCAAGCGCCGGCGCTCCGCTTGGCTCGCGCGCCCCTCTATTTGGAATGTGGGGGGCGCGGGGCGCGGTCGCGCCCGCCGCCGAGCGAAAGTCGAAACTTTCGCTCGGCGGTATCAACCCACCGGCATGCGGCCCCGATCAGTGCAGCGTCTCGCCCGAACCGCTTTCCCGACCACTGCGGGCCGACGGCGGCGGCATGGTCCCGGCCGGCACCTCGCCGTTCAGCAACAGCCCGTCGGGGCCCGCGGTCACCCGCACCGTCTCGCCGTCCCGGACCTTGCCGGCGAGGATCCGTTCGGCCAGCGGGTTCTGGAGGGCGCGCTGGATGACGCGCTTCAGCGGCCGGGCGCCGTACACCGGATCGTACCCGGCCTCGGCCAGCCAATCCCGCGCGGGGTCGTCCAGTTCCAGCGTGATCTTGCGGTCGACCAGGAGCTTCTGCAGCCGCTGCAACTGGATCGCCACGATCGACGACATCTGGGCCCGGCCCAGGCGGCGGAACAGCAGGATCTCGTCCAGCCGGTTCAGGAACTCCGGCCGGAAGTGCCCGCGGACCACCTCCATCACGCCGTCGCGGACCTCCTCCACGTCGCCGCCGTCCTGGTTGGCCAGCAGTTCGGCCCCCAGGTTGGAGGTCATGATGATCAGGGTGTTGCGGAAGTCCACGGTGCGGCCCTGGCCGTCCGTCAGACGGCCGTCGTCCAGCACCTGGAGCAGCACGTTGAAGACGTCGGGGTGGGCCTTCTCCACCTCGTCGAACAGGATGACCTGGTAGGGCCGGCGGCGCACGGCCTCGGTCAACGCCCCGCCCTCGTCATAGCCGACATAGCCGGGCGGTGCGCCGATCATGCGGGCGACGGAGTGCTTCTCCATGTATTCCGACATGTCGAGCCGGACCATGGCGGTCTCGTCGTCGAACAGGAATTCCGCCAATGCCTTGGTCAGCTCGGTCTTGCCGACCCCCGTGGGGCCGAGGAACAGGAACGAGCCGATCGGCCGGTTGGGGTCCTGCAGGCCGGCCCGGGCCCGGCGGACGGCGTTGGAGACGGCCACGATGGCCTCCTCCTGCCCGACCACGCGGGTGCGCAGCTTCTCCTCCATGTGGAGCAGCTTTTCGCGCTCGCCCTCCAGCATCTTGTCCACCGGCACGCCGGTCCAGCGCGAGACGATGGACGCGATGTCCTCGGGGCGCACCTCCTCGTTCAGCATGCGGTCGCCGGCGGCGGCCTCCGCCTCCGCGAGCTGGCGTTCGAGCTGCGGGATGATGCCGTAGGTCAGTTCGCCCGCGCGGGTCCAGTTGCCCAGGCGCTGCGCCTGCTCAAGCTCGCTGCGGGCGTGGTCCAACTGCTCCTTCAGCCGCTGGCCGGCGTTCAGCTTCTCCTTTTCGCCCTGCCAGCGCGCGGTGAGTTCGGCCGACTGCTGCTCGAGGTCGGCCAGATCCGCCTCCAGCTTCTGCAGGCGGTCGCGGCTGCCCGCGTCGGTTTCCTTCCGCAGCGCCTCGCGCTCGATCTTCAACTGGATGATGCGGCGGTCGAGCGCCTCGATCTCCTCGGGCTTGGACTCCACCTCCATGCGCAGGCGCGATGCCGCCTCGTCCACCAGGTCGATGGCCTTGTCGGGCAGGAAGCGGTCGGTGATGTAACGGTTGGACAGGGTCGCCGCCGCCACGATGGCGCCGTCGGTGATGCGCACGCCGTGGTGCACCTCGTACTTCTCCTTCAGCCCGCGCAGGATCGAGATGGTGTCCTCGACCGTGGGCTCGGAGACGAAGACCGGCTGGAACCGCCGGGCCAGCGCCGCGTCCTTTTCGATGTACTTGCGGTACTCGTCCAACGTGGTGGCGCCGACGCAGTGCAGCTCGCCCCGGGCGAGCGCCGGCTTCAGCATGTTCGAGGCATCCATGGCGCCATCGGCCTTGCCCGCGCCGACCAACGTGTGCAGCTCGTCGATGAAGACGATGATTTCACCGGCGGCCGACTGGATCTCCTGCAGAACGGCCTTCAGACGCTCCTCGAACTCGCCCCGGAACTTGGCGCCCGCGACCAGCGAGCCCAGGTCGAGAGCGAGCAGGCGCTTGTCCTTCAACCCTTCCGGCACGTCGCCGTTGACGATGCGCTGGGCCAGCCCTTCCACGATGGCGGTCTTGCCCACGCCGGGCTCGCCGATCAGGACGGGGTTGTTCTTGGTGCGCCGGGCCAGCACCTGGATGGTCCGGCGGATCTCCTCGTCCCGGCCGATGACCGGATCGAGCTTGCCGTCGCGTGCCGCGGCGGTCAGGTCGCGCGCGTACTTTTTGAGCGCGTCGTAACCCTGTTCGGCGGTCGCGCTGTCGGCGGTACGGCCCTTGCGGATCTGGTTGACCGCTTCGTTCAACTTCACGGGCGTCACCCCGGCCGCCTTCAGCGCCTTGCCGGCGCCGGTCCCTTCGGCCAGCGCGAGGGCGAGCAGAAGGCGTTCGGCGGTTACGAAGCTGTCACCCGCCTTCTTCGCCACTTCCTCGGCCTGGCCGAAGACACGGGCGAGGGCGGGATCGAGATGCAACTGGCCGGCACCCGTGCCTTCGACGACGGGCAGCTTGCGCAGATCCTGCTCGACCAGATCGAGCGCGCGGACCGGATCACCGCCGGCCGTTCGGATGAGGTTGGCGGCCAAGCCTTCGGCGTCGTCCAGAAGAACCTTCGCCAAATGCTCGGGGGTCAGGCGCTGGTGCCCGCTTCGAAGGGCCAGCGACTGGGCGGACTGCACGAATCCGCGGGATCGTTCGGTGTATTTCTCGAAGTCCATATCGGCACTCCCAGGTTCCGGCCGGATCGTCCGCGAGGCAGCCCGATCCGGCGTTGACGCCGCTGAATGTGGCCGCAGGGCAACACCTCTTCAAGACGGCGGGCGGACGAAGGCACCGGCCGTCCGCCCCGGTGGCGTCCGGCGGCGGCGCGGCTATGGTGGCCGGCATGAGTTTACCCCATCGCATTGCAAGCCGCCTGCTGGTGGCCTTCAAACGCCGGCGCCCATGGACCAGCGTCGGCACCCGGACCATTGTGCTGTCCCCGGCAGGCGGGGTCCTGCTGGTCCGGCACAGCTATGTGGCGGGCTGGCATCTGCCGGGGGGCGGCGTCGACCGGTTCGAAACGCTGGCCGCCGCCGCCGCGCGCGAGGTCCGCGAGGAGACGGGCGTGGACCTGGCGGCTCCACCGCGCCTGTTCGCCCTGTACGCCAACTTCGGCGGGGGCTTCAGCGACCACGTCGCGCTGTTCGTGGCGGACGGGGTGACGGGCACGCCACGCCCGGACCAGGGCGGGCTTTTTGCCGGCGAGATCCTGGAGGCCGGAATTTTCCCGCTGGATGCGCTGCCACCCGGCACGACCCGGGCGACGCGACGGCGCTTGGCGGAAATCCGGGGCGAGGCACCGGTTGCGGAGCATTGGGGGTCGGAAGCCCCGGATTGACCCGTACCCCGAGGGAGCCGTGATTGACAGTGCCCGCACCCGCCCGGATATGCTCACCACCATGACGATCACGATCGCCCGCATCAGCCGCTATCCCGTCAAAGGATTGAGCGCCCAGGAGCTCGACGCGGTGGAGCTGTCGCCCGGCGAGGGCCTGCCGGAGGACCGCCGATTCGCCCTGGCGCACGGCGCCTCCGCCTTCGATCCGGCCGCACCCGCCTGGCAGCCGAAATCCAATTTCCTGGTGCTCGCGAAGAACGAACGGCTGGCGGTGCTGGACACCGAATACGACCCGGCCACTTCGACGCTCACCGTCCGGCGCAACGGCCGGCAGATCGCGCGGGGCACACTGACGACGCCGACCGGCCGTCTCGTCATCGAGCAGTTCTTCGAAGCCTACATGGGCGAGGAGGCGTTCGGGCGGGTGCGCGTGGTGGAGGCGCCGGGCCACATGTTCTCGGACGCGCGGGACAAGTACGTGTCCTTGATCAACGCCGCCACCGTGAAGGACATGGAGCGGGTGGCGAAGGCGCCGCTGGATCCTCGCCGGTTCCGCGGCAACCTCCTGCTGGAAGGCATGGCGCCCTGGGCCGAGCACGAGCTGCTGGGCCGGACCCTGACGATCGGCGGCGCGCGGCTGCAGGTGGAGCGCCGCATCCCCCGATGCACCGCCACCAACGTCAATTTGGAGACCGGGGAGCGGGACATGAACCTGCCCTTGGCGCTCCAGCGCGGGTACGGCCACATTGACTGCGGGATCTATGCCCGTGTGGTCGATGGCGGCCGGATTGCCATCGGCGACACCGTCGAGGCGCTGCCCTGACCATCGGCCGGGCCGGCGGCGGCATCACGCGGGTACACAGCGACAGCAACGGCACGGAGTTCGCGCTGGAGCCTCCTGCGGACCCGTAGCAATCTCCCTGTGTCCGGCGGAAGAGGCGGCAATGGCCTGGGATCCCGCGCAGTACGACAAGTTCCGCGCCCAGCGCGAGCGCCCGGCGATCGATCTGCTGGCCGCCATCCCGGCGGTCGAGGCCAGGACCATCGTCGACCTTGGCTGCGGAACCGGGGCACTTGCCCGGCGGCTGGCCGCGCGTTGGCCCACGGCCCGGATCACCGGCGTGGATGCCTCCGACGCCATGCTCGCCAAGGCCGCGGCCGAGCCGTCGCGCATTGCATGGGTCCAGGCCGACATCGCCGCCTGGCGGCCGGACCGGCCGGTGGACCTGATCGTCTCCAACGCCGCGCTGCATTGGCTGCCCGACCATGCGTGTCTGTTCCCGCACCTGATGGCCCAGCTCGCCCCCGGCGGTATCCTGGCGGTGCAGATGCCCCGCAACGGCGATGCGCCGAGCCACCGGTCGATCCACGAGATCGCGGCCCACGGACCATGGGCCGACCGCCTGCGCGGCAAGCTGGACCCGGCGCCGGTGGCGCCGCCGGAGTTCTACCACGACCTGCTCGCCCCGCGGTCGGCGCACCTGGACATCTGGGAGACCACCTACCTCCAGGTGCTGGAGGGCGAGGATCCGGTATTGGAATGGGTGAAGGGGACGACCCTGCTGCCGGTGGCGTCCGCCCTGGCCGACACGCCGGACCTGCTGGACGCGTACACACAGACGTACGGGGCGCGGCTGCGCGCCGCCTATTCCCGCCGCTCGGACGGCACCACGCTGTTCCCGTTCCGCCGCCTGTTCCTGGTGGCCCGCGTGCCATAACGGCGCGCCGTCATTCCGGCACGCCCTCGATGATGCTGAACCTTGTTCCGGTCGGGACGACGTCCACCAGGCGGAAACCCGCGGCCGCGAAAAGATCGGCGAACTCCTCGCGGGTGCGCTCCAACCCACCCGGCCCGACCAGCATGTTGAGGTCGCTGAGCTTCGTCTCCGGCGTTTTGTTCGGCGGCCCGACCAGACTCTCCACGACCAGCAGCCGCCCGCCCGGCCGGATCACCCGACGGCAGGTTTGCAGGATCGCGATCCCCTCCGCATCCTCCCAGTCGTGCACAATCGCCTTGAGCAGATAGGCATCCCCGCCTTCGGGAACGTCCTCGAAGAAGTTGCCCGCCACCACCGTGCACCGGTCGGCGACACCGGCCGCCCGCAACACCGCGTCGGCACCGGACAGAACATGCGGCTGGTCGAACAGGATGCCGCGCGCGTCCGTGTGGACCGCCAGGATATCGGCAAGCAGCGCGCCCTGCCCGCCGCCGACATCCACGATGCAGCCGAAACGCCCGAAATCGTATGCCGCCGCGACCGCCCCGCCGACGCCGCGCGACAGGCCCGTCATGGCCCGGTCGAAGATCGCTCCCTCGTCGGCGTGCCGGGCGCGGTATGTCCATGCGTCCATGCCGTGGATGTGGCGGAAGGCGTTCTCCCCGGTCCGTATGCTGTGGAGCAGGTCGCTCCACGCCCGCCAATGGTATGGACGGCCGATGAAGGCCGCCCATGGCGCAACGGAACCCGGTGCGTCCGTCCGCAGGCGGTCGCCCATGGGGGTCAGGCCGAAACGCCGCTCGGGCTCCTCGTGGAAGACGCCGAATGCGGCGAGTGCACGCAGCAGCCGGTAGAGCGTACGCGGATGCGCCCCTGTCGCGGTGGCGAGGTCGTCGCAGGTGCGTGGCCCGTCCTTGAGCATGTCGGCGATGCCGAGAGCCGTGGCGACGTGAATCGCCTGGGACACCTGGTAGCCGTTGACCAGGCGCATGAGTTCACTGGAGGGATCCCGCTCGGGCATGACTGGCCATCCTGCGCCGTCAACGAACCAAGCGCGGTCACCGGCAGAGCCGCCCCGTCATGGCGCGCCTGTCTCCACGGACGTGGCGGCATCATGGAATAGCCGGAAACCGCCCGGCGCCACGACGATTAAGGACAGTCGGCGAGCACAACCGACAGAGCGGACCGGCAACCTCATACCGCCGAGCGCATGTCTCCATGCACTCGGCTCGTTTCCCCAGGCGCCGGCGCTCCGCTCGGCGGTATCAATCCTCGACCCAGAAGGGATCGGCCCGCCGGAAGGCCTCCCAATCCGCGACCAGTTGGGCTTCCATGTCGGCGGCACCGCGGGCGTGCCAGCCGACCACCAGACCGGCCGCCTCGCGCCAGGCCGGATCGGCCCTGGTCTCCGCGGCCAGCAGCACCAGCCCGCCGATCAACCGGGTGGCCGTGGCCACGTCGTTCAGGTGCCCGAGCCCGTCCTGCAGGCCGGACAGGCGCCGATGGTACCGGTCGTAGGCCTTGCCTTCGTAGAGCGGCCGGAAGAATTCCGTCGCGTAGCGCAGCTTCTTCAACGCGATGCGCAACTGGTGCCGGTGGTGGCTGTCCAGGGTTTCGAACCCGGCCCCCCTTTTCCTGGCCTGCTTGTGCCGCTTGGCCAGGAGCTCGCCTGCGCGGGACCGGACGGGTGCGAGCAGGCCGGGCGCCGGGGCGTCCCGGTTCCCGACGCGCCAGCCGCGGGTTTCGATCCACTCGCCCAGACGCAACAGCAGCGTGGTGTAGCGCGGGGATGCGACCGCCGCTCCGGCCCGCTCCCGTCCCCGGGTGCGCGCCAACTCGGCCAGGCTGCGGAATGCCGCAACGGCCGGAGCGTGGTGCGGACTGTCCCGGAACCCGGCCTCGACCGGCGACCAGAGCTCGTCCACGAAAACATCCCAGTCGCGGGCGGCCCCCAGCTCGTCGGTGAGCCATCTCAGCTCCTCCGCCAGTTCCGCGCGTTGCGTCTCGGGGATCAAGCCTTTGAAAATGGACAGTGCCGAGCGGAACCGGCGCAGCGCCACGCGCATCTGGTGGATGCCTTCGGGGTCCGGCCCCTCCACGACGCAGGGCTCGTTCGCCGTCAGGTGCGCCAGACCCTCGCGGGCTATGACGGTCAGGGCCTGCTCCATGGTCGCCCCGGCCGGGAAGACGATGCGCCCCGCACGCTTCGGTGCGAGGGACGTCCCGCCCCCCATGGCGAGCGCGTAGCCCCGCTCCGCCTTGGTGCGCCGCTCCACCCGCATGGGAACCTGGGCGTTGAGCATCCGCGCCAAACGGTAGAGGGCGCCGGGATCGCCCCCCTTCAATTCCAACTCGACCTCGGCGATGGGCTGGGACCGGTCGTCGGGGGTCCGGATCTCGCCGACGTCGATGGCCACCTCGATCCTGTCGGCCCCACCGTCGCCGGTGCCGGTCGCAACGGCCGCCGTAGGATCCCCGACGATGCGGACGGTGCGTTCGACATGGCTGGCGAACATCGGCTTCAGGCCATTGCCGGCCACCGCTTCGGCAACGGCATCGGCCAACGGTCCCAGATGCGTCCGGGCGGCCGGGTCGGCCAGCAGCGCCGGCTGCGGTTCGGGCCCGGGAACCGGGACTTCCCATTCGCCGCGGTGCTGGACGATGCCGTGAGCGCGCGGAGGCCCCTTCACGGTCTGGACGAAGCCCTCGTCCTGACGCCGGACCCGGAACGAAACCTTCTCCCGCAGGAGGTGGAGATCCGGCGTGTCGTAATAGGTGCTCTCCAACCGCTGGATCGCACCCGGCCCGGACAGGACCGGCAGGCCTGCAAGCCGCGGCACATCCGCAGGGTCGATGCGGAGCTTGAGTTCGACCTCGTCCATTCGGCCCCTCCGGCGGGGATCACGGTGCAACGCTGGCACGACCGGTCCGTCCGATCAACCGGCCCCGGCGGGCAGAGTATCGGCCACCCTCTCGAAGGTCATGATCTTGCTCATGTACGCATACGCCGTGCGCCGCAGGGCCAAGCCGCGGGCGGCGAACAGCGCGGCCAGGTCCTGGCGCGTGTAGTCGTCGTAGTAGGGTTCGTGGAAGGCCAAGGGGAACAGGGTCAAAAGACCGTCCAGGTGTGGCCGGTCCCCGCGTTGCAGGCTGTCCACCAGGACCAGGATCCCGCCCGGCTTGAGCACGCGCGCGATCTCGTCCGCGACCTCGGCCCGGACCCCGCGGGGCAGCTCGTGGAACAGGTAGACGCAGGTGACGATGTCCTGACTGGCCGTGGCAACGGGCATCGCTTCGGCAGGGGCCGTCACGAACCCCACTCCGCGCCAGGGAGCCAGCCGGCGGCGCGCCTCGGCCAGGTAGGGCGGGGACAGGTCGAGTGCGGTCACCGGAAGCCGGGGCCAATTGTCCTTCACGAAGGTGAGGAGCCGGCCGGTGCCGGTGCCCACGTCCAGCAGACGGCAGTCGGCGGACCGGCGCTCCTTCAGATGGGCTTGGATGGGCACCAGCGCCTGTCGGCGCATGGCGTCCGCACCGCCGCCGAACAGGACTTCCACCTGATGGTCGTAGACCCGGGCGGACCGTTCCGACAACCAGCCGTCGGTCTGGTAATGGAAATTCTGCAGGTAGTAGCGCGGCAGCTTGGGCGTGCCCGGCGGCGGCGCGCGGAACGGCTCGGCGTTGATGCGGTCGCGCCGGCGCGCCGCCACGTTCGGCAGGTCGCGGAAGAACCGCACCATCCCCTCGACCGCCTCGCCGGGCCGCATCACCAAATCGTGGGGCATCCGGTAGATGCCCGCGCGGATGTTCGCCAGATCCAACTCGAACAGGGCGCGGAGTTCGGCCAGCAGCACATCGCGTCCGGGCAGCCGCAGGCCGGGGGGCAACCGCTCCCTGGGCACGGCCGGGCCGGTCAGCCGGGCCGCCAGGGCCGATTGGCCCACGTACCACGACACCCGGGCCGTCTGGCCCAAGGCATAGGCGATCCGTTCCACCGTTCCGATCATACGCCGCCCGTCCCCTTCGCAGCACCGGTCGTCGCCACACCGGCCTGTGTTCAACGGTCCTGGCCGTTCGACGATCCGCCGCCCACCCCGCGGGGGCAGCCACAGCAGACCCTTCACCGGCGCCGGCCGCACGGATAGGCTGGCGCCATGCCAGAGACCACGCACGAGCTTGCGGACCAGTTGCGCGCCGGCGACCGCCGGGCCCTGGCCCGCGCCATCACCCTGGTGGAGTCCACCCGCCCGGACCACCGGCGCGCCGCCGACGACCTGCTGGCCGGCATCCTGCCCGACACCGGGCGGGCGATGCGGGTCGGCATCTCCGGCGTGCCGGGCGTGGGCAAGTCCACGTTCATCGAGGCGTTCGGGCTGCACGTGATCGGCCAGGGGCAGAAGATCGCCGTGCTGGCCGTCGACCCCTCGTCCCAGCGGTCCGGAGGGTCGATCCTGGGCGACAAGACGCGGATGACGGACCTGTCCCGCAGCCCGTCCGCCTTCATCCGCCCCTCGCCCGCCGGCGCAACGCTGGGCGGCGTCGCACGGCGCACGCGCGAGGCGATGCTGCTGGTCGAGGCCGCGGGCTACGATGTGGTGGTGGTCGAAACGGTGGGTGTCGGCCAATCGGAAACCGCCGTGGCCGACATGGTCGACGCCTTCATGCTGCTGCTGCTGCCCGGCGGCGGGGACGAGTTGCAGGGCATCAAGAAGGGCATCGTCGAGCTGGCCGACATCGTCGTGGTGAACAAGGCCGACGGCGACATGGTGGCGGCCGCCCGCCATGCCATGGCCGAGTACCGTCATGCCCTTGCCCTGTTGAAACCGCCGGTGGCGGACTGGCGGGTCCCGGTGCTCAGCGCCTCCGCCGTCTCCGGGGCCGGCATCGCGGAGGTTTGGGATACGCTGCGCCGGCACCGGGACACGATGGACCGCCTGGGCCGGCTCCAGGCCCGCCGGGCCGAACAGGCGCGGGCCTGGCTGTGGGCGGAGATCCGGGAAAGCCTGGTCGCCGCCTTCCGCGCCCACCCGTCGGTGCGCGACGCCCTGCCCGGCCTGGAGGCCGAGGTCCAGGACGGACGGACCACGCCGGGCACGGCGGCCGGCATTCTGTTGGACCGTTTCGGTGTTCCACCGGCCGGATAGGGAGAGGGGCAAGGGCGATGGACGAGGCGGCGAGGCGGCTTGTGGGCGGATGGCGCCTGTTCGCGTGGCGGGCCCAAGGCGGCGGACCCCAAGGCGGCGAAACGGTGTGGCACCCGATGGGGCCGGACGCGCGCGGCCATCTGCATTACGGTCCCGACGGACTCATGTCGGCCTTCCTGGTCCGCGCCGCCTTTTCCGACGCCACGCCCGACACGCCGGCCCTGGGCAACTTCACCGCCTACTTCGCCCGCTGGTGGATTGAGGGCGACCGGGTCATCCACGAGGTGCTGGAATCAAGCCAACCCTGGCGGCTGAAGGACCGGCTGGTGCGTGTGATGTCCTGGCAGGGCGAGGATCTGGTCCTGACGACGCCCGACCAGCACACCGCCAAAGGAACGATGCGCAACATCCTGCACTGGCGCCGGATGTAACCGCGCCGGGCCGGGCGGACCGGATGTTCAGCCCCGCCGGACGGGGACGGTCAGGCGGGCAGGGTCCAGCACCCGGCCCAGCTCGTCGAGGTTGACCAGGGCCTGGGGCCGGCGGCCGGCCTCCACCTCGTGCACCATGGTGGTCAGCCGCCGCAGCAGCGGCGTTTCCAGGCCGTGCCGCTCGGCGATCTCGGGCACCACGCCGACCAGGGTGTCCACTTCGGTTCGCCGGTTGTGCACCACGATGTCCTGCCACGCCTCGCTATGGGTCTTGGCGCTGCGCCGGTTGTGGGCGGCGATGGCATCCAGCGAAGCGCGCACCCGGCCGGGTTCGGCGCCCGCCAGGAAGGCATCGGGCTCGAAGCCGTTGAAGCCCTCCGGCGACACCTTCTCCAACATGGCGGTGGTCATGACCTCGACGGCCAGCGCATGGAACAGGCGCATGAACTCCGGCCGGTCCAGGCAATCCGCCACCGGATCCGTGGTCAGCGCGGTTGCGAACAGCAGGGCCACGTAGCCGAGCTTGCCCCACAGATAGCCCCAGATGTTCGCAGTGGCGAACGCCGTGGGTTCGAACACGGCCAGAAGGTCGCGCAGCTCCTCGATCCGTGGCGTGCGGGTTCCGTCCAGTTCACCAAGCCCGAGCGCGCCCCGGCCGGCGTAGAGGACGTGTCCCGGGCGCTGGTACAGGGCGCCGAAATTCAGGAAGCCCGCCACGGTCCGCCGGGCCCCGACCAGTTGCGCGATGTGGCCGGCGTTCAAGCCGTTCTGCAAAGAGACGACACACCCCTCGTCGGAGAGGTGGGCGTAGAGCTGACGCACGGCATCCACCGTCTGGTGCGCCCGCACGCACAGGAGGATGCGGTCGTAGGTGCCCGTCACCTCGGTCGGCATCCAAACCGGCGCATGGATCTTGAACGCGCCGGCCGGGCCGGAGACCTGCAGCCCGACCTCGCGGATGCGCATGACATGCTCGGGATTGGCGTCGACGAACGCCACCGGGTGCCCGGCGCGCTTCAGGTGGGCCCCAACGGTGCCGCCGATGGCACCGGCACCCCACACAAGGATTCGACCGTTCAAGCCCTGGCCCTCCGTCATCGGCACCCGGCACAGTCTGCACCAAAAGTGGTAACCCACCAAGCACAGGTCTACGGGGCACGGATCTGCGGGCCGGCCGCGGGCCGGTCACCGACCCGACCCGTCCGGGGTTCCGCGGGCGATGCCATCGCGATCGAACGGCGCAACCCACGACCGGCCGCGGCACACATCGAGGCGCAGCGGGAGTGTCCCCGTCGCGCTCAGCCGATGCGCTTCAGCTCCACGATGGGACGGCTGAACTGCAACTCCACGTCCCAGGGGAAGAAGATCCAGGTGTCCTGGCTGAATTCCGTGATGAACGTGTCCACCAGCGGCCGACCCGCGGGTTTCGCGTAGATCGTTGCGAAATGCGCCTTGGGCAACCGCTTGCGCAGCAGCTCGAACGTCTTGCCGGTGTCCACCAGATCGTCGATCACCAACCAGCCTTCGCCATCGCCCGGATCGACAACATCCTTCAGCAACCGGGCTTCGCGCTGGTTCATGTGGTCGTAGCTGGACACGCAGGCGGTATCGACCAGCCGGATTTCCAGCTCGCGCGCAATGATCGCCGCGGGGACCAACCCGCCGCGGGTGACGGCGATGATGCCCTTCCAGGGGCCCTTCTCGCTCAGCCGCCAAGCCAAGGCCTTGGCATGGCGGTGGAGTTCCTCCCAGGACACCGGGAAATTCTTGTTGCCACCGTCCGACACGACCGCCGCACTCCTCTGAACGAATCCAGGCGCCAAGGTATAGCGGAAGCGGCGCGACGGGGGTAGCTCGTCGCGTGAGGCCGTTCAGCCGGCAGTGGTGGACTGTGGCATCAGGTCGCCACGCCGGGCACCCGGACCAGGATGCAGCCCGCGATCCGCCAGCCCCCCTCGCTTTCCACCATGATGTAGTGGGCCATCACGGGCAGCCCGTCGGGCCCGACCAGCAGCACCCGCTGCACGAGGGTCCCGTCCACGCTGGCGATGTCCACGAAGCTGACTTCGCGCGGGCGGTAGACCGGCTGGTAGGTCTCGCGGACCATCCGCATGAAGACGTCGGGACTGCCGAACATGGCCTGCACGTTCGGGGCCGCGTGGGCGAAGGCCGCCGCGCCATCGTCGCGCTGGAACGCCAGGAGCTGCTGGCGGATCACGTCCACGATGGCCGTACGGTCCGCCTCGGCCACCTCCTGGGCATGAAGCGGCTTCGGGGCCAGGCCGACGGGCGCCAGCCCCAGCCCCAGGACGAACAAAGCCGCAACGATGGAGCGCATGACGCCTCCGGTGCTGAAGCGACAAAGTTGAAGCTTCAACACCGGCAGCGGACGCATTGTCCCATCCCGGTCACACCGGACCGGGATGCCCGGGTGCGGTCAGTGGCCGTGGCCGGAAATGTCGGCGTTTTCGGACAGCACGTACAGGCGTCCGCAATAGGGGCAGGAAACCGACCCCTCCTTGCCCATGACGAGATAGACGAGCGGGTGGCCCAACTGGCCGCCACCGCCGTCGCAGCCGACCGTCGCAGCATCCTCCACCACGATCGTCTCGACCGGCTGGCTCATTTCCCAATCCCCTTCTGCACCCATTCCACCGCCGGGATCCCGCATGGCCGGACGTCGGCGGGCGGCCCCAGGCCGATTGACCCCCAGGTCGATTGACCCTTGTCGGGCGCGGATGATACCCGTTGTTGCCGACGGTGCAACGTCGGACCTTGCCGATCCCGGACCGCGGACGCGGCCACGGCGTGCGGCGGAATTGCCCCATTGGTTCCCGCCTTCAGGAAAGCCAATCGACCATGGCGGCCGATTTCCATTCCCTCCCCGCCCATGCCATCGAGGTGGAGGGCCTGGTCAAGACCTACCGGGCCAGCGGGCGCGCTCCGGCCAAGGAGGCGCTGAAGGGCATCGACCTGGCGATCCCGCGCGGCAGCCTGTTCGGCCTGCTTGGCCCGAACGGCGCCGGCAAGTCCACCATGATCAACATCCTGGCGGGCCTGGTGAACAAGACCGCGGGCACCGCGCGGATCTGGGGCTTCGACATCGACAAGACCCCCCGGTCGGCCCGTGCCGCCATCGGCATCGTGCCCCAGGAACTGAACCTGGACCCGTTCTTCACGCCGTTGGAGCTCCTGGACCTGCATGCCGGCCTCTATGGCGTCCCGAAGCGCGAACGCCGCAGCATGGAGCTGCTGGCCGCGGTCGGCCTCGCCGACAAGGCCAATGCCTACGCCCGCACCCTGTCCGGCGGCATGCGCCGGCGGCTGATGGTGGCGAAGGCGATGGTGCATTCCCCGCCCGTCCTGGTCCTGGACGAGCCGACGGCCGGTGTCGACATCGAACTGCGCCAGTCGCTGTGGGCCTATGTGCGCGAACTGAACCGTGCCGGCACCACGGTGTTGCTGACCACGCACTACCTGGAGGAGGCGCAGGAGCTGTGCGACTCCATCGCCATCATCAACCACGGCCGGGTCGTGGCCCACGAGTCCACCCGCCAGCTTCTGCGCCGGCTGGACAGCAAGGCGTTGTCGGTCATCGTCGACCGCGACCTGGACGAGGTGCCGGCGCCGTTGCGGCCGTTCGAGGCGCAGTTGGCCGAACCGCGGCGCCTGGTGGTCCGCTACCAGCCCAGCCGGCAGGCGATCGGCGCCATCCTGGCCGCCGTGGGCGAGGCCGGGCTGTCGATCATCGACCTCTCCACCGAAGAGGCCGACCTTGAGGACATCTTCCTTCAGCTCACCCGCGGCAGCCACGACCCCGGAACCGCCCGCGGCGCGGCGTAGCGGGGCGCGCCTCCACGCGGGGCTGCGGCGCAGCCCGCGCATCCGCGGCTTTTGCACCTGTGCGGTGCTGTTCCCGGCCCTGCTGCTGGCGGCCTGCGCGCCGTCGTTGCAGCCCATGGGGCCCGTTGTGGCGGTGCCCCAAGTCACCGACACGGCCTATGTCGCGCCGGACGGCACGCCCCTGCCCCTGCGCCGTTGGCTGCCCGAAGCCGGACGGCCCGAGGCGGTGGTCCTGGCCGTGCACGGGTTCAACGACTACTCGAACGCCTTCGACGGGACCGGAAAATGGCTCTCGGCCCGGGGCTTGGCGGTCTATGCCTACGACCAGCGCGGCTTCGGACAGACCCGGCGGCCCGGGATCTGGCCCGGCACCGACACCCTGGTGGCCGACCTGGAGGGGGCCGCGCGGGCCGTGCGGAAGCTCCATCCCGGCGTGCCGCTGTTCCTGCTGGGTGAAAGCATGGGGGGCGCGGTGGCGTTGGCCGCCGTTGCCGGCCGGGTGCCGCCGGAGGCGGTGCTGCCCGGCCCCGAACCCAAGGCCGAGGTTGCGGCCACGCCCGGCTCCGACACGCCGGGAACGAGTCCGGACGCTGCCGGCGTCACGGGGATAAGGGCGCTGGTCGACGGGATCATCCTGTCCGCGCCCGCGGTCTGGTCGCTGGACACGATGCCCTTCTACCAGCGCTGGGCGCTGTGGCTGGCGCTGAACCTGGTGCCCGGCATGCATCTGACGGCCCCGCCGGAGCTGCGCATCTTCCCGTCGGACAATATTGAGATGCTGCGCGCGCTGGGCCGCGATCCGCTTGTGATCAAGAGCACGCGGGTGGATGCCGTCGCCGGCCTGACCCAACTGATGAGCGTCGCGTTGGCCGCGGCGCCCCGCCTGCCCGGACGTCCCCCGGCCCTGGTGCTGTTCGGCGACAACGAACAGGTCATCGCGCGCAAGCCCGTGGGCATGGCCCTCGCGTCGATCCCCCGTACCGGCAACACCGTCGCGGTGTACCCGAACGGCTACCACATGCTGCTGCGCGACCTTCAGGCCGAAGTGGTCCTGCGCGACATCCTGGCCTGGATCCGGAACCCGGACGCGCCGCTGCCCAGCGGCGCCGACCAGCGGACGTGGACCGAAAAGGCCCCGCCCTCCAAGCAGGGTCCGGGGCAGGCTCCCGGGCGCACGCCCCCGGGAACCGGACCGGCCCACCCGGCGGCCCCGCAGCCGGTTCCCCCGGCCATACCGCGGCCGGCATCCCTGCCCGCGGCTCCCGACGCGGCCGCCCCGGCGAGCCCCCGCACGGCCGGCGGTTGAACCCCCCACGGCGCGGGACCGTTGTCCCGCTGCCGCAACGGGGATTTCGACCGCCATGCCAACCGACGCCGGACCCGTTCAAACCGGGTCGGCCCAAGCCGGGCCGCCCACGCCACGGCCCAGCGGGAACGGGGCCAGCGGGAACGGGGCCGGCGGATCGCCCGCGGGCCGCACCCCGGTCGGCAGCACATACCTCGGCGGATCGCCGTCGCCGCTCGCCACCCTGACCGGACTGGCGGCGGCGGCCGTGATCGTGGTGACGCTCTACTTCGGGCGCAGCATCCTCACCTCGCTGGCCCTGGGCCTGCTGCTCAGCTTCGCCCTGACGCCGCTTGCCGGGCGCCTGCGGCGCTGGGGCCTTGGGAAGGTCCTGTCCGCCGTCATCGCGGTGACGCTCGCCACCACCGTCATCGCCGGCATCGGCAGCGTGCTCGCCTACCAGTTGATCGACCTGGCCGGGAACCTGCCCGCCTACGAGGGCAACATCCGGCAGAAGATCCGGACCATACGCGAGGCGTCGCCGGGCGGCGGCATCCTCGAGCGGACGACCGAGGTCATCCGGGACCTGGGGCGCGAGATCTCGGAGCCGGGACAGCAGACCGGGCAGCCGCCCCCGCCCGGCGTCGCCGAGGCCGAGCGCGAGCCGCTGCCGGTGCAGGTCATGCCGCCGGCGGCCTCGCCGGTCCAGGTGCTGCGTGACATCGGCGGCCCGTTGATCGGCCCGATCGGCAACGCCAGCATCGTCTTCGTGTTCGTGGTGTTCATCCTGCTCCAGCGCGAGGACCTGCGCGACCGGGTGATCCGCCTGGCCGGCGTGAACGACATGAAGCGGACGACCGAGGCGCTGAACGACGCCGCCTACCGCGTCAGCCGCTTCCTGCTGGTCCAGCTCCTCTACAACATGGGCTATGGGGTGGCGGCCGGGCTGGGGCTGATGCTCATCGGCGTGCCGAACGCGGTCCTTTGGGGGCTGCTGGCGGCGGTCCTGCGGTTCATCCCCTATCTCGGCCCGGCCGTCGCCGTCACCTTCCCCACCCTGCTGTCCATCGCGGTGGACCCGGGCTGGACGATGCCGCTCATGACCATCGGCCTGTTCGTCGTCCTGGAGTTGGTCAGCAACAACGTGGTCGAGCCGTTGATCTACGGCGGCAGCACCGGCCTGTCGGCGTTCGCGGTGGTCCTCGCGGCCATCTTCTGGACCAGCCTGTGGGGACCCGTCGGGCTGCTGCTGTCCATGCCGTTGACGGTCTGCCTGGTGGTCCTGGGCCGGCACATCCCGCAGTTGGAGTTCCTGGACGTGCTTCTGGGAAACACGCCGGTGCTTTCACCCGAGACGCGCATCTACCAGCGGCTCCTGGCCCGTGCCCCCGACGATGCCGCCCTGATCGCCGACGAGGCCTCCAAGGACCATCCGGTGATCGAGGTCTACGAGACGCAGCTCCTGGCCGCGTTGCGGATCGCGGAGGGCGACCGCACCCGCGGCGCGCTGGACGACGACACGCTGCGGAGCATGCTGGAAGGCATCAACTACGTGGTCGACTACTTCGCGGACGCCGAGCCGGAGGAAAACACGCCGCAGGTCAAGGCCCCGGGACGCATCCTGTGCATCGCCGGTCGCACCGACCTGGACGAGGCGGCGGCAACCCTTCTGGCCGATCTGCTGAACCGTGGCGGCTGGACCGCCATCGTCCTGCCGTGCGAGGTGGTGAACACGCGGGCCATCCAGTCCCTGTCGCGCGAGGACGTGCGTGCCGTTGTCATGTCCTATGTGAACCCCCGGAGCGAACGGCACGCCCAGCGCATCACCCGCCGCCTGCACATGCATTTCGGGGCCGGCGCGCCCGTGGTCGTGGGCCTGTGGGGGGCCGGCACACCGGACATCCCGATGCCCGCCGCCATCCCGGGCGCCATGGCGGTCGTCGGATCCCTGGCGGAGGCCACGGCCGCTGTGGCGACCCTGGTCCCGCTGCCGGACGCGCCCCCGTCCGAGGACACGGAACCCGGCGCCCCGGCCACCGACGAACCTTCCGCGCAAGCGGCGGACAGGACGCTGGGCCAAGCGGCGGACGCCATGCGCACCGCCGACCAGGGGGCCGCCCACCCCCGTCCCGAACCGGCAGGCACCGGCACCGCCCCGCCGAACGGCAGGCCCAACCTGCCGCCCGGGATCTGACAGCGGACCCGGCGCCGCCGTCGACCGGGGTAATCTCATCCAGCGCCGACCTGACCGATCGCGCCCCATCGACGAGGGGAGGTTCCGATTACCCTCGTTCCTGGATGGCGATGCGGAAACCTCCGCACGCCACGGCGAACTCCGGCGCGACAGGGGGTGCGATGACCCTGGGCGAACTGGCTCCCGTCCCGCCCTTCGGGGCCCGGCCCGCGCGTCCCTGCGCGAACCGGCCGGAGGCATGACCCGATGACGCTGGTCCTGGACGGCATCGCCAAGGTCGTCGGCCGCGAAACCCATCTGGACGGCATCACGCTGGAACTGGCCCCCGGCAGCATGAACGTGCTGCTGGGCCGCACGCTGGCCGGCAAGACGACGCTGTTGCGGATCATCGCCGGCCTGGAGCCGCCGACGACCGGACGGCTGCACTGGCACGGCCGGGACGTGACCGGGGTGCCCGCGCGCCGGCGCGACGTGGCGGTGGTGTACCAGCAGTTCATCAACTACCCGGCGTTCACCGTCTACGACAACATCGCCGCCCCCTTGCGCCGCCAGGGCCTGGACCGGGCGGAGATCGACCGGCGGGTCCGCGACACGGCGGGGATGCTGGGGGTCGGAAACCTGCTGGACCGGCTGCCCGCCGAACTGTCGGGCGGTCAGCAGCAGCGCACGGCCATCGCCCGCGCCCTGGTCAAACGGGCCGGCCTGCTGCTGATGGACGAGCCACTGGTCAACCTGGACTACAAGCTGCGCGAGGCCCTGCGCGAGGAGTTGCGCGAGCTGTTCGCCGGCACCGGCACCATCGTCGTCTATGCCACCACCGAACCGGCCGAGGCGCTGATCCTGGGCGGACACGTGGCGGTGCTGGACGAAGGGCGGCTGCGGCAATTCGGGCCGACGCTGGATGTGTACCATCGCCCGGCGGACACGGTGGCGGGCGCCATCTTCAGCGATCCGCCCATGAATTTCCTGCCGGCGGAGTTGGCACGCGACCGCCTGGCACTGGGCGACGGCACCGCCCTGCCCCTTCCCGTCCATGCCCGCGGGCTGCCCCCCGGTCCCTGCACCGTGGGCGTGCGCGCGAATCATCTGACGATCCTCCGCCGCAAGGCGACCGATGTGGGCATCCCCGTCCGGGTCGAACTGGCGGAGATCGCGGGGTCCGAGACGATCCTGCACGTCGGCCACGCCGGTGTGGCGCTGGTGGCCCAGGAACCGGGGGTGCACCCCCATGCCCTGGGCGAGGAGGCGACGATCCACGTGGATCCCGACCGCGTGTTCGTCTTCGCCCCCGACGGACGGCTGCTGGCGGCCCCCGAGGCGCAGGCGCGCGCCCTGTCCAGCGTGGCTTGAGGAGGACGGGATGGCCGGCATCGAACTCCGCAATCTGGCCCACGCCTACACGTCGACGCCGGCCAAGCCGTCGGACTACGCACTCCAGCACCTGAACATGGAGTGGGAGGACGGCACGGCCTACGCCCTGCTGGGGCCGTCGGGATGCGGAAAGACGACGTTGCTGAACATCGTCTCGGGCCTGCTGCGGCCGAGCCACGGGCAGGTCCTGTTCGACGGGCGTGACGTGACCGACCTGCCGCCGGACCGGCGCAACATCGCCCAGGTGTTCCAGTTCCCGGTCGTCTACGACACGATGACCGTCTACGACAACCTGGCCTTCCCCCTGCGCAACCGGGGACTGTCCGGCGCCGATGTGGACCGCCGGGTGCGCCGGGTGGCCGAGATCCTGGACCTGCAGGCGGACCTGGGACGCCGGGCGCGCGGGCTGACCGCCGACGCCAAGCAGAAGATCTCCATGGGCCGGGGTCTCGTGCGCAGCGACGTGGCGGCAATCCTGTTCGACGAGCCGCTGACGGTGATCGATCCGCACATGAAGTGGCGCCTGCGCCGCAAGCTGCGCGAGGTCCACGAGGAGTTCGGCCTCACCCTGATCTATGTGACCCACGACCAGGTCGAGGCGATGACATTCGCCGACAAGGTGGCGGTCATGCACGAGGGGCGCATCGTGCAATTGGGCACGCCGCAGGAACTGTTCGAAGCCCCCGCCCACACCTTCGTCGGCTACTTCATCGGCAGCCCCGGCATGAACGTCCTGCCCTGCCGGATCGGTTATGGCCACGCGCTGGTGGACGGCATCGAAATCCCGGTTCGCACGCCCCCATCCCTGGCCTCGTCCCCGGCGCCGTCCCCGGGGCACCCCCCGGGCGGCGATGGCCGGTTCGAACTCGGCATCCGGCCCGAGTTCGTCGAGGTGCGGCGCCAGGGCGAGCCCGACACCGTGCCGGCGACCGTCCAGGACATCGAACACCGCGGGACGCACCGCATCCTGTCCGCGCGTCTTGGCGGCCATCTGGTCCGGGCGAAGCTGGACACCGACACGCCCGTGCCGGCCGACGGGGTGGCGCTGCGCTTTCCGCCGGACCGGACGCGGATCTACCACGACGGGCGGCTCGTGACCTGAGGGGAAGAGGGGACGCCATGGACAAGCCCTGGAACAACCGCGCGTGGCTTCTGGTCGTCCCCGTCTTCGTGCTGGTCGCGTTCAGCGCCATCATTCCGCTGATGACGGTGGTCAACTACTCGGTCCAGGACATCTTCGGGCCGGGCGAGCGCTACTTCGTCGGCGCGGAATGGTTCCGCGAGACGCTGCGCGACGAGCGGCTGCACAGCGCCTTCCTGCGCCAAGTCGGCTTCTCGCTGACCATCCTGGCGCTCGAACTGCCGCTCGGCATCGCCATCGCCTTGGCGATGCCCGCACGCGGTTGGGGCGTGTCGGCAACGCTGGTGCTGCTGGCCCTGCCGCTGCTGATCCCGTGGAACGTGGTCGGGACCATCTGGCAGATCTTCGCCCGCCCTGACATCGGGCTTGCCGGGCGCGCCATCAACGGGTTGGGGTTCGACTACAACTACACGGGCGATGCGCTGGACGCCTGGGTCACGGTCGTGGTCATGGACGTGTGGCACTGGACGCCCCTGGTGGCGCTTCTGTGCTACGCGGGCCTGCGGTCGATCCCCCAGGCCTACTACCAGGCGGCCCGGATCGACGGCGCCTCGCCCTGGGCCATCTTCCGGCACATCCAACTGCCCAAGCTGCGCGGCGTGCTGACCATCGCCGTCCTGCTGCGCTTCATGGACAGCTTCATGATCTACACCGAGCCGTTCGTTCTGACCGGCGGCGGCCCCGGGAACGCCACCACGTTCCTGAGCCAGTTCCTGACGACGATCGCCGTGGGCCGTTTCGACCTCGGCCCGGCGGCGGCCTTCTCGATCATCTACTTCCTGATCACGCTCCTGGCCTGCTGGGTCTTCTACACCGCCATCACGCGCCAGGACCGGGAGGCCGGCCGATGACCGCGGACGCGACCGCCACCACCCGCGCGGCCCATCCGACGCTCGCCCGTCCGGGCATGCGTGCGATCGGCGCCGGCACCATCGGCCTGCTGGTCTACCTGGTCTTCCTGCTGCTGCCGATCTACTGGCTGGTGAAGATGTCGCTCCAATCGACGGAGGACATCCTCGGCCGGTTCAGCCTGCTGCCGGTGAACCCGACCCTGAACAACTACGCCAAGATCTTCTCCGACCCGGCCTGGTACTCGGGCTACATCAACTCCATCACCTATGTGGCGCTGAACACGGCGGTGTCGCTGCTGGTCGCGCTGCCGGCCGCCTATGCCTTCTCGCGGTACCGGTTCCTCGGCGACAAGCACATGTTCTTCTGGCTGCTGACGAACCGCATGGCGCCGCCCGCGGTCTTCCTGCTGCCGTTCTTCCAGCTCTATTCCACCATCGGCCTGTTCGACACCCATGTCGGGGTGGCGCTGGCGCACTGCCTGTTCAACGTCCCCCTGGCGGTGTGGATCCTGGAGGGGTTCATGTCCGGCGTCCCGCGGGAGGTGGACGAGATGGCCTATCTGGACGGCTATTCGTTCCCGCGCTTCTTCACGACCGTGTTCGTGCCGCTGATCCGCGGCGGCATCGGCGTGACCGCCTTCTTCTGCTTCATGTTCAGTTGGGTGGAGCTGCTGCTGGCGCGCACGCTGACGTCGGTGGACGCCAAGCCGATCGCCGCCACCATGACCCGCACCGTCAGTGCGGCCGGCATGGATTGGGGCCTGCTGGCCGCCGCCGGTGCGCTCACCATCGTGCCGGGCGCCTTGGTGATCTGGTTCGTGCGCAACTACATCGCCAAGGGCTTCGCCCTCGGCCGGGTTTGAAGCCGGTGGGCGAAGGTTTCAACCTTCGCCCACCGGAGGGTGCGACCGCACCCCGCGCCGGACGGCGCGCAAGCCGAGCCCCCGAACGGGGGCGCCGGCGCTTGAGGAACACGAGCCGAGTGCATGGCTTCATGCGCTCGGCGGTATGAAGGGAGCGCGGCCATGAACTTCGAATGGATGGCCTGGACGACGCCCACGGCGGTCTTCTTCGCCTCCATCGCACTGATCCTGGCCGCCATGACCGCGTGGCAGCTCGTCCATCCGACGGCGGAGCGCCGCGGCCTGCTGCCGATCGCGACGACGCGCGGGGACCGGCTGTTCGTCGGCCTTCTGGGCAGCGCCTACCTGACGCTCGCCTGGATCGGCCTGACGGAATTGGATCTCTGGTACGCGCTGGCACTGTGCGTCGTCCTCGTCGCCGCCACGCTCAGGTTCGGGTGACCCGCCGGGGCCGCCCCAAACATGTCCGGGCCGGAAGGGCCCAGGACGGAAGGCAACAAACGGGATGGGAGGAAACGATGACAGCGATGCGTTCCAAGCGCGAAGGTCCGCAGGTCTCCCGGCGAGCCATCCTCCTCGGTGCCAGCGTGGCCGGAGCCGCGTTCACACTGAAGGCCCCCTACGTCTGGGCGCAGACCGACGCCGACCGCCGCACCGCCGCCCGGCGCTGGATCGAGACGGAATTCACGCCGTCGACCCTGACGCCGCAGGAACAGATGGAGGAGATGGAGTTCTTCATCCGGGCGGCCCAGCCGTTCCGCGGCATGAACATCAACGTGGTGTCCGAAACCATCACCACGCACAGCTACGAGGCCAACACGCTGGCCCGCGCCTTCAGCGAGATCACCGGCATCAACCTGAAGCACGACCTGATCCAGGAAGGCGACGTCATCGAGAAGCTGCAGACCCAGATGCAGTCGCGCCAGAACATCTACGACGCCTGGGTCAACGACAGCGACCTGATCGGGACACACTTCCGCTACGGCGAGGTGCTGCCGCTGAGCGACTTCATGGCCGGCGAGGGCCGGGACGTCACCCTGCCGTCGCTGGACGTGGACGACTTCATCGGCAAGAGCTTCACCACCGCGCCCGACGGCAAGCTGTACCAGTTGCCGGACCAGCAGTTCGCGAACCTGTACTGGTTCCGGCACGACTGGTTCTCCCGCCCCGACCTGAAGGAGCGGTTCCAGGCGAAGTACGGGTACGAGCTGGGCGTACCGGTCAACTGGTCGGCCTACGAGGACATCGCCGAGTTCTTCACCAACGACGTGCGCGAGATCGACGGCGTACGCGTCTACGGCCACATGGACTACGGCAAGAAGGATCCCTCGCTGGGCTGGCGCTTCACCGACGCATGGCTGTCCATGGCCGGCGCCGGCGACAAGGGCTTCCCGAACGGCAACCCGGTGGACGAATGGGGCATCCGGGTGGACGGTTGCCGTCCGGTGGGCTCCAGCGTGACGCGGGGCGGCGACGTCAACGGCCCGGCCGCCGTGTACGCCCTGACCAAGTACATCGAGTGGCTGAAGAAGTACGCGCCGCCCGAGGCCGCCGGCATGACCTTCTCCGAGGCCGGCCCGGTGCCGGCACAGGGCAACGTCGCGCAGCAGATCTTCTGGTACACGGCCTTCACCGCCGACATGACCAAGCCGGGCCTGCCGGTGGTGAACCCGGACGGCACGCCGAAGTGGCGGATGGCCCCGTCCCCGCACGGGGCCTACTGGGAAGAGGGCATGAAGCTGGGCTACCAGGACACGGGGTCCTGGACGCTGCTGAAGAGCACGCCGCTGGAACGGCGCAAGGCGGCGTGGCTCTACGCCCAGTTCTGCGTGGCCAAGACGACGTCGCTGAAGAAGACCCTGGTCGGCCTGACACCGATCCGGGAAAGCGACATCCGCTCGGACGCCATGACGGAAGCCGCGGCGAAGCTGGGCGGTCTGGTGGAGTTCTACCGCAGCCCGGCCCGCGTGGCGTGGACGCCCACCGGCACCAACGTGCCGGACTACCCGAAGCTGGCGCAGCTCTGGTGGCAGAACGTCGCCGAGGCGGTGACCGGCGAACGGACGCCGCAGCAGGCCATGGACCGTCTGGCCGAGCAGCAGGACGACGTGCTGCGCCGCCTGTCGCGCGTCACGTCCATGGGCGAGTGCGCGCCGCGCCTGAACGAACAGCGTGACGCCCAGTACTGGTTCGACCAGCCGGGCGCGCCCAAGCCGAAACTGGCCAACGAGAAGCCCAAGGGCGAGACGGTCGCCTACGAGCGCCTGCTGTCGGCCTGGAGGGAGGGCCGCGCCGGCTGACGGGGCCGGTTGATCCCACCCTGCGGGACCAAACTCAAAAGGGGCGGCTTCGGCCGCCCCCTTCTTTTCCGCATGGCCGCGGGGACAGGTTTCAGCCCACCACCAGCAGGATCAGCACGACGACCGCCGCCATCATCCCGGCCACCCAGCCCGGTTTCAACCAGCCGTCTTCGCCCACCCCGGGCTGCGCCGGCTCGGGCACGGCCGACCGGCGGGAGGCCCCGACGCCATACTCCGACCCGTCCTGCACCGCGGGCGGACGAACCACCGGGGTGGCGGTCGCGGGTGCCAACCCTGGATCGTTCGCGGGCAGCAAAGCCTCACCCGTGGGCTCGGTCGGCTCGCCCCGGGGACGGCGGAAGAGCAGTTCGTCGAACTCGACCGCGACACCTTCGGCATCCAGGCGCTCGATTAGAAAAGCAATCTCCGTGGGTGCCATGTCGGCCAGCGGCAGTTCGCGCCCGATTTCCTCGGGCGTCAGCGATCCCCGCTCCCGTCCCAGGGCGACAAGGCGGTCCAAGGCTTGTGCGGCAACGGCCATGGTCGGCGAACTCCTTACTTCCGTGCGGTCGGGAGCGGACGCACCCGGGCAGGCCGAGGTGCTCCCCGCTTTCCGTCGTCGTGTCCCCCTTCAGCGGAACGTGACCGTGACCTTCGGGTCGCCCGGCAGGCCGACATAGCGTGCCGTCACCGTTTGCCCCGGCTTGGGTGGGGTCAGGGGCGTGAAGGACCCGACGCTGATGAGGTCCCCGGGCCGGAGCCGCCGGCCGCTCTCCGCCAGGGTGCGGGCCACCCAGACCGCCACGGCCAGGGGGTTGCCCAGGACGGCGCTTCCCTTGCCCTCGGCGAGCGTGGCCCCGTCCGCGTCCGACACCGCGACGGTCATCCCGGCCAGGGTCTGGACGGGGTTCGGGATGGTCTCGAGGGGCAGTTCGGCCCCCACCACCCCCAGGCGCGCACCGACATTGGCGGCGGTGAGAGCCACGCCGTCCATCGGTTCGCCCTCGGCATACATCAGGTCGGGCAGCTCGATGAAGGGACGGACGGCCGCGATGTGCCGGACCGCCTCCTCGGGCGAGGCGGCCTGGTTGATGCCCTCGTCCCCGACGACCAGCAGCAGGTCGGCCTCGTAGAGCGGGCGGGCCCCGAACGCGGCGGGGATGGTCGCCCCGTCCTCCACCAGCATGCCCGAAAGCAACTGCCCGAGCACGGGGCCGGAGACCTTGAAGCGGTCCTGCAACGGCTTGCTGGTCAGCCCCGCCTTGTAGCCGACCACCCGGCCCAGGCCCGGCGTGATTCGCTCCACCAGCATGCCTTGGGCGCAGTAGGCGTCTTCCAGCGAGCCACCGGCAACGACGGCGCGGGCGGGGGTCTTGGCCGTCCAGTCGCGGGCGAACGCGTCCATCGCGGCGGCGGACGGGCATGCGGCATGAGCGGCCCCGCCGGCCAGAACGACGGGAAGGGCAAGCGCCGGCGTGAGGCGGCGCAGGGAGACGATCGGGAGCAGGTGGCGCATTCCGGTCCCCACGAGATTGCATCCATTGCGGCGGTGGCAGCATCGCGTACCCCTGGGCACGGTGCCATTGCACCAAGGGGCGGCGACGAAGGGCAAAAGGCGGATTTGCCGGGGCGGACACGATGCGTCCTCGCCACGCATCGCGTTCGTGTGCAAACCCCTTTGACTCGGCGGCCAATTCCGCTAATGTGCGGCCCCTGGCACGGACCCGTAGCTCAGCTGGATAGAGCGTTGCCCTCCGAAGGCAAAGGTCGGACGTTCGAATCGTCTCGGGTCCGCCAGTTTCCCTGAAAATTTAGTGGCCAACTGGGCAGAGCAGCCGGGGGGATTTCCCGGCGTTTCGCCGCTACGGCCACCTTCTGCTTAATGAAATGGGCACCCGGTGAAGGGTGCCGTTGCGACCGGCTGCCGGCCAAAACGTTCTGGCCGGTTGTCTTGGTCGCGCAATGCGGGCCGACGGCGTCACACCCGCGTCTCCTGAACGTACCTGTCGGTCTCGCGAAGAACCGCGACCGCTTCCTTGTGATGGCGCACGGCATAGGCCGAATACAGCACGTCGATGATCGCGATCTGGCCGATCTTGGCCGTCGTCGCCTCGCGGTACATCTCGCGTTCGAAGGAGTCCGACTGCTCCGAGGTGATCAGCGCGAAATCCGCATGCTTGGTGATCGGCGAATTGCGGAAGGATGTGATGCACACCGTCGTGGCCCCCCGCTCCCTCGCCGTCTGAAGCGCACGCACCGTCGACTTGGTCCGCCCGGAGTTGCTGATCCCGATCGCCAGGCATTTGGCGTCGAGGTTGATGGACGACATCCGCTGCACGCTCTGGTCATGAAAGAACAGGCAGCGCTTGCCGACCCGGACGAAGCGGATGACGCCGTTCTCCGCCGCGAGCGCCGACGACCCTGTGGCGAAGAAGACGACGAGCTCGGATCGCCCCAACGCGGCGACGACCTGCTCGACGACCTCCGGCTTGAAGTTGGCCAGGGTCTGGTCGAGCGTTTCGCGCAGCGAGGCGTGGACCTTGCGGATGATGATGTCGAGGGGATCCGACGCCTTGATGTCCTCGTAGATCTCCCGCGGCAGCGAAGCCGCCGATGCCTGCACATCCCGGCGCGACAATTCCTCGGCGAGCAGGATCTTCATCTGCTGGAAGCTCTCGAGCCGCAGCTCGCGGACGAACCGCGAGACGGTCGCCTCCGAGACGTTGCACGCCTGCGCCAGCTCCCGGATCGTGAGCGACTTGGTCTTCGCCGGGGACGTCACGACATAGGTGCCGATACGGCGCAACGCCGGGTTGAGGTCGGGCAGCCGTTCGCGGATCGCAGCCAGGGTTCCGTCGGGCATGGTCGTCATCGTATCGAGGATCGCAAGGCGCCTTGGCGGTCGGGTGCAATGTGCATGCGGGCCGTCATCGCGATGGCGGGATCCGCACGGTCGCCTCCCCGGCGGATCAGAGATACCGATACCACAACGAAAACTCGGGTACGTAGGTGATCACCGCCAGGACGGCCAAGGCCGTGCCGATGAACCAGCCGATGTGGCGCAGCATCGCCGTCAAGGCGACGTTGTTCGTCCGGGCGGCGACGTAGAGGTTGGCGGCCATGGGCGGCGTCAGCAGGCCGAGTTCGATGTTCGTGACCAGGATGATGCCGAAATGCACGGGGTCGATGCCGTAGCGCGCTGCCGCGGGTGCCAGCAGCGGCCCCATCAGCAGCGTGGCGGCATTGCTCTCCATCAGCATGCCGATCAGCAGAAGCACGCCGTTGACCACCAGCAGGAAGACGACCGGGCTTTCGGTGTAGCCGGAGGCGAACGCCGCGATCGACTGCGGGACCTGTTCGAGAACCATCGCCCGGTTGAAGATGCTGGTGAAGCCGATCACGACCAGGATCGCGGCCGAGGTCAGGGCCGCGCGGTGGAACGCCTCCAGGAGCTCGCCGCCGCCCATCATCCGCCCGGCCAGGGTCACCAGCAGCGCGTAGGCGACGGCGACCGCGGCGGCCTCGGTCGGGGTGAAGACGCCCGAATAGATGCCGCCCAGCACGACGACGGGCAGCAGCATCGCCGGGATCGACCGTGCCAGCAGGGCAACCGCACCGCCGACGGCCTTCCCGGCGGTCACGGCCCCCGCCGGCCGCCGGTCCTGGCCGCCTTCGTGCCCCCCGACCAGGACGCGCCGCGCCAGCAGGCCATGGACCACCATGAAAACGAGCATGAACACGGTCCCGGATAGGATCGCCGCAAGGAAGAGCTGCGTGATCGAGACACCGACGATCGAGCCGTAGAGGATCAGCGGGATCGACGGCGGGATCAGCACGCCCAGCAGCCCGGCCGACGCGTTGAGCGCGGCCACGTAGCCGGGCTGGTAGCCGCGCCGGATCATCTCCGGGCCCACGGCCGAACCCATCGCCGCGACCGTGGCGACCGACGATCCGGTGATCGCGCCCATGAGCGCGCTCGCCAGGATCATGACATGGCCCATGCGGGCGCGCGCCCATCCCAGCACCAAGTCGCAGACGTTGGTGAGCTGGCGGACCAGGCCACCGCGGTTCATGATCTCGCCGCCCAGGATGAACAGGGGGATCGCGAGCAGCGGAAAGGCCGAGATGGTGTCGATCGTCACCGACGGCAGCACCGACCAGTCGATGCCCCAGGCATCGGCGTTCGCGATCACGATCAGACTGAAGGCGATGCCGATCGGAACACCGGTCACGAGCAGCGCGAGCAAAAGGAAGGCAACGGCGATCATGGCGGGGCGGCCTCCGGGTCCCCTTGGAAGGACAGGCAGCGCCGGATGTCCGCGGCGGTGTGGAGGAGCACCAGCGCCATTCCCAGCGGCAGGAACACCACCGGCACCGCCACGGGGGTCCCCAGGTCGATCAGCCGCTCGCCGGACTCGAGCGTGCTGGTCAGGAAGGTCCAGCCGGTGACCAGGTACACCGTCGCGAACACCAGGGTGGCCGCCGACACCGCGAAGCGTGACAGGCGGCGCACCGTCGGGCTTCCGAGCGTGTCGATCACGTCGACGGCGATGTGCGATCCCGTGTAGGAGCACATCGCCGCACCGACGAAGGTCAGCGGCGACATGGCGATCACGGCCCATTCGCCGAGGCTGGGCAGGGGCAGGTTGAAGTACCGGACGGCGACGCTCTCGATCGTCGCCAGCAGCATGACCGCCAGGGCCGATATGCAGAGCAGGCGCTCGAAGCGGAACACCCGTCCCTCGAAGGCGTCCAGCCGCGACGCGCCGCCGGACGCCATGGATCCCCCGACGATCCCGGTCGAGGCGCTCATCCCCCGCTCGCCCTCGCAACCTCTTGCCGCAGGGCTTGGATGCGCTCGGCGCCGTAACGCGGCGTCAGTTGGTCCCAGATGGTTTGGCCGATCCGGACGAACTCGGCCGTCGCCTCCGGGGTCAAGTGGGTGATCTTGAGACCCGCCTGTTCGAGCTTGGCCAGGAACTCCTCGTTGATCCCGCGATTCTTCTGGATCTGGTTCCGGCTCGCTTCCTCCGCCGCATCGACCAGGATCCTCCGGTCGTCCTCGGACAGGCGCCTCCAAACCTGCGAGCTCGCGCTGAACGTCCCCATGGCATAGACGTGGTGCAGCGGGGTCATGTAGCGCTGGGTCTCGAAGAGCCGCGACTCATAGGTCAGGGAAGGGCCATTGTCCTGGCCGTCGACCGTCCCCTGCTGGAGGGCGGTGAAGAGTTCCGGGAACGGCATGGCCACCGCCTGGGCGCCGGCCGCCTCGAAGAACCCCTTGATGGCCGCCGAGCTCGGCACACGCAGCTTGAGGCCTTGCAGGTCCGCCGGCTTCTCCACCGGACGGACCGAGTTGGTCACGGCCCGGAACTCCAGCTCGTAGAAGGCCAACGTCTCGATGTTGTTCTTCGCGAGCGCCTCGCGCAGCGTCTTCTGAATCGTTCCCTGCGGATTGTAGAAGACGGCGTCGACCGTCTTGTAGTCGGTCGCGATGAACGGCAGGTAGTGGATGTCGAGCAGGGGGTCGAGCCCGGCGAGCGACCCCGGACTCAGCAGGGCCATGTCGAGCGCCCCGCGCGAGAGGTCGCGCGCGTTCGCCTCCACGCCGCCGAGCTGGCTGTTGGGGAACAGCGTGACGGCGATCCGCCCGTCGGTGCGCTCGCCCACCAGCTTGGCGAATTCCTGGCCGGCCTGGTCGATCGGGCTGTTGATCGCCGCGTAGTGCGCGAGGCGGAGCTTCCTCTGCTGCTGTGCCGAGGCGGGCGATCCCAGCGACATCAGCGCGAATGCCGCCATCGCGGCCAAGGCGGTCGTCTTGCGGTTCATTGTCCCCTCCCTGTCGTTTTCGTTGTGTCCGTCCGGTCCGGAACCGGACGGCCAAGGGCGTCAGACGACCTGCGGCTCGGTCACCCTGCTGCCGGTGCGGGCGCTGAACGGGCGCTCGTCGCGCTGGACGGGCGTGAAATCGTGATGCGCGATGAACTCGGCACGCTTCGGGTTGCGGAGGTGGTTCGACACCGCCGAGTAGGTGACGTAGAGGATGCGACGCGGCAGCGGCGTGATGTTGCCCGCGGAGCCGTGGACCGAGTTGCCGTGGAACAGCAGGACGCTGCCCGCCTTCCCGGACGGGATCGCGATGTCGTCCTGGCTCTTGATCACGCGCTCGACGTCCGCGCGGGTCATCCAGCGCCGCCCGTTGACGTCGGGGGCGTGGATCATCCCGAGCTTGTGGCTGCCGGGAACGAACATGAGCGCGCCGTTCGACGGCCCCACATCGTCGAGGAAGATGGCGATGTTCATCGCGCGCGGCTCCGGCATGCCGTCGTCGGGGTGCCAGGTCGCGAAATCCTGGTGCCAGGGGAACGGGTCGCCGTCGAACGCGACCTTCGGGTTCACCTTGAACTGGTGGATGTAGATGGGCTCGCCGAAGATCTGCTGGACCGGATCGTGGAGCCGGGCATCGGTGGTCAGCGCGCGGAACAGTTCGCTGTAGCGATGGCAGCCGAACGCAGTTCTGGGCGCACCGTTCTTCTCGCGCCAGATCTCCGGCCGGTGATGCTCGAACACCTCGACGGACTCCGCGCGAAGCAGGTCGACTTCCGCGGGCGTGAAGACGCCGGGGATGACAAGGAACCCATCCCGATCGTATTGGGCGAGCTGCTGGGCATTCAGTTTCATTGGAGGGTTTCCTTCCCTTGGAGAGGTTTCCTGGTCCCGGGCACGGCCACGCCCAACGGCGGAGCCCGTCATGCCCATCCGTCCCCCCGGCGCGCCGCGGAGAAGTAGTCCGGGCCGCCGTTCTGGCCGGCCTTCAGCAGCACCTGCGCGCCGTCGAGGCGGCTTTCGCCCGCGTGGATGCGCAGCAGCGGCTCCTGGCTTTCGACATTGACCGCGACGATGCTCAAGGCCTCGACACCGAGCGCGCGCATCGTCCGGCTCGCGGTGTCGCCGCCGGCCAGGAGGAAGCGTGCGATCCGCGTCCGGCTCGTGACGCGCCGGAGCACCGCGCCGTAGATCCCGCCGATCACCGCGGAGGACTCGCGCCCGATCCGCTCGAACAGGTCTTTGCCGGCAGGGATGCCGTCGTCATCGGGGCCCGCCGCGGTGTAGACGACGATGTTCCGCCCCTGCGAAGCCGCAGCGCCGACCTCCGCCGACATCGCGTCGATCACCGCCGCCTCGCCGCGTTGGGGGAGTTGTTCGATCGGCAGCCGCACGACAGCCCAACCCTCCGCGCGGGCATGGGCGATCTGCTCGGCGGTGCGCGGCGTGCAGCTTCCCGAAAGGACGAGGAGGCTGTCGACCGCGCCGGGCGGCCCGCCATTGGCCTGCGGCGGGGCTTCCCTGCCGGCCGCCATGTGCGTCGCGAGCCCCGCGGAGAGGCCGTGCGCGGACACCGCGAACGTCGGCCGCTCCCCGGATGCCCGCCAGACGCTCGCGGCGATGCGCACCAGATCGTCCGGCTCGAGCGCGTCGCAGACCACGGCGCCCGCAACGTCGCCGCGGAGCATCCCATCGAGCCCCCGGGCGTCGCCGCGCAGGACACGGAAGTCGCAAAGCCGGATCGGCCAGTCCGTCTGCTCGGCCAGGTGCCGGCGCAGGTCCGCCTCGCGCATGGGCGTCGCCGGGTGCCGGGACATGCTCGGATGCCGGTCGAGCCGGTGCACCTCGGACTTGTACTCGGCGAAATGATGGCCGAAGGCCGTGTACCGGCCGAAATCCGGATGGGCGGCCACCACCGGCACGGGCTGTGCCCCGAAGAGGTCGCGCGCGACCTCAAGCACCGGGCCGAAACTCCCCCGTTGGGGCGAGGAGTCGAAGGTCGAGCAGATCTTGTACTGCACCACCCGGCAGCCCAGGTCCCGCAGCCGCTCCAGCGCGGGGCGCACCTCGCGCGTCATGTCCCGGGGGGCGAGCGAGCGGGAGATGCCGGCGATGCCAACCACGTCGAGCCTGTCGAGGTGGGGTGCCAACCGCTCGGGCGCGGGCGTGTCGACGAACAACAACCCGCCGAGGCCGCGCCGGTGGAATTCGAGCAGGTTTGCCGAGGCGCCGGTGAAATCGTCCGCGTAGAAGCCGATCGGGACGTTCATGGCCGCCTTCCCCTTCCTTCGCCCTAAGCGAAGGCGCTGATCGCGCGCCGCAGCTCCGGCAAGGTGTTCGAGAACTCGTCCAGCGGGACGCCGCGCATCGCCGCCTCCCACGCCTGGCGGATGCTCTCGACCCCGGCCCGGATGCCGTCCGGGTGGGCGATGATGCCGCCTCCGCAGGCGTAGATCAGGTCGACGGAACCAAGCGCCTGGTACGTCTTCGATGCCTGCAGGACGGTCTGCTTGGACGAGAAGACGGGCATCACCCGCATCGGCGCGCCGCCGTCGGCGAAGACCGGCTCCAGGCACGCCCGGGCCGAGCGGATGACGGACTCGTTCGTCTCGTAGAACTTGTTGTCGATCCCATTCACGTGCAGGTGGTCGGCGCCGGCGATGCGGAAGAACTTGTGCCAGGCCAGGAAGTCCACGCCGACCGACGGCCCCCGGTTCAGGATCCCCCAGCCGTTGCGGTGGCCATGGATCGGAAGCGAGGCATGCCGGCGCAGGTGCGCCAGCCCGGTCACACCGACCCAGTTCAGGCTCACCATCACGCAACTGCCGCCGAGCGCGGCCACCTGGTCGTGGCGGCGCAGCATCTGGTCGATCTCGCCGGTGATGTTGAACGCGTACATCACGCGGCGGCCGGTCCTCTCCTCATGGCGGCGCAGCACCGCCATCACCGCCTCGGCACGCCGCTCGAACGGGCAGTGCGGCGGGTCGGCCATCAATTCGTCGTCCTTGATGAAGTCGATCCCGCCCTCCGCGAGCCGGGCCACCAGATCGGCGGTCTCCTCGGGGGTCAGCCCGACGCTCGGCTTGACGATCGTGCCGATGAGCGGCCGCCCGGTGGCGCCCAGAAGCTCGCGCGTGCCGTCGATACCGAATTGCGGGCCGGCGTAGGCCTGCCGCAATGCCGACGGCAACGCGACATCCAGCAGGCGCAGCGAGGTGACCGAGGCGACGTCGAACAGATTGCCGGCGACGGTCGCCAGTATGTTCGGCAGAGACGGACCGGTGTTCTCGAGCGGCCAGGACAGCGTGACGTCGGCTCTTCGGACCACGCGGCCGTCCCTGGATGCGGTCTCCGTTTCCGCAAGCCGCTCGATGCGGGCGCCATGGCGTCCGGCGATGTCGGCGCGCTCGCCCGGGATGCGCACGAAGGTTGCGGTCGACGACTCCCCAGCCATCTCGGTCGCGGCGGCCACTGGATCGCCGGACGTTTCGATGGCGTAGGTCGCGGAGAAGCGGTCGTTCACGGCCCGTCCTCGTCAGTTCGTCATTGCATGAAATTTCCATTCATTGCGACCAGTCAAAAGAAATTTCATTACCTGTACTCTTTTGCTTCCGGACCGGCATGGGCCGGCCGTGCCCTATCGATCCCGCCCGTGCGCAAGGGAACGCCAACCAGCCGGGCATGGAGGCGGTGAGCGCATCCGTGTCCTTTGGAACCATGGGAAACGACGGCCCGTCGGGCTTTCCGCGAAGGCAGGATCCGCCCGGCCGCACTTCGTCGGGTTTGGATATGCCCGTCGAGGCGATCGGCGCATGCCGCCGGCCAATCCCCTCGCGGGTCCCGTCATTCCTGGTTCGGCTCCCAACCGACCCCTACCGGCTGTTCAACTCGCCAGGATCAGGGGCATCGATCATCAAGACCCGAGGTCTCAAGCCGTGATCACCGGCTTCATCCGCTACGAGATCAACCCGTTCCGGGTCGATGCCTTCGAACAGCAGGCCCGCACCTGGGGACAGGCCGTTCCGCGCAACGGGGCGGACTTGATCGGCGACCAAGCGCCCCACGAGGGGCCGATCGTCCACGGTGGCCCACGGCGTCGACAACATCGAGAGCCTCGCGGCCTACGAAGCCGACCGGACCCGGCTGCGAAGCGACCCACAGGGCGCGGGAACTACGAATTCGCCAAGCGCGAAGGCACCATCCGCCGCGAGGAGCGGATTTCCTGCGTCTCGCCTCGGCACCGCACACGTCCCTGGTCCGGCCGTGGCCGCCCCTACGAGAACCATTCGCCCCTGTCCCGGATGAATTCCTGTTTCAGGTGTTCGACAAGTTGATGGACGGCCGGCCGGCCACTGGTTCGGGCGTGCGTGACGATGGACAGGGGGATCGGCTCGCCCACCTGGATGGGAAGCATCACCACGTCCAGCAGCACATGCCGGAGATACGACGGCCCCGCCACGACCCCGACATTCCCGCGCACCGCAGCGACCAGCTCCTCGGACGAGCCGACCACCACAGCGGGCGGCTCGGTCCACGGCAGCAGCGGCCGGAACCACTCCGCCGTCTTGTCGGACGTCCGGTAGCAAAGCCGGTGGCCTGCCAAGTCGTCCAGGCCCTTCGGCATGCCGTAACGGTCCAGGTACGCGCGGGCGGCGAACAGGGCAATGCGAACCACGCCCCGCGCGTGGACCTTGAGTTCGGGGTCGTTCGGCAACGGCCCGAAGCGCAACGCGATGTCGGCCTCGCCGGACGCCAGATCGGCCATTGCATTGCCGGGAAGGGTCTCCACCGTCACGCCCGAATGCGTGAACAGGAAGCCAGCCAGGCGGGGAACGACCCAATTCGCAAGCAGCCCCTGGGTCGCGGCGATCGTGACGATCTCGATCCCGCCCGCCCCCACCTGCCGCAGTGCGCGCTCGACCAGGGCCTCCATGCTCGCCGCCGTGTCCGCGAAAATCATCCCCTCCGGCGTGAGCGCGGTTCCGGTGCGTGTCCGCTCGATCAGCTTGGCGCCAACCTCCTCCTGCAGGAACCCGACCCGGCGCGACACCGTCGCGACGTTCAGGCCGACTTGGCGGGCGGCCGGCAAGACACCGCCGTGACGTCGTATGGCCTGCAAAGTCGCCAAATTGTCCCATTGCCCCCAAAGCGCCGGAAGCTCCCTGGTTCTGAGGGCCTTGCGCATTTTCATATGGCGCTGCGAATTCTCGGAGGTCCGAAACGGTTTTATCTAAAATACAACATTTGCATACGATTCTAGGCGGAACATGGTATGCAATCCGAAATTCAGCAGAATGGCGGCACCTCCACCGGAATGCTTGCCAGTACAGGGGAAGACGGGCCGGCGCGCTTACGGACGCGCGCACAGGATCCGGCAATCGCCGCACTTCGAAACCTGCAACACGCCATCTCGGAAGCCGACCGGCTGGACGGCCCCGGCGGGCCGCCCAAGGCCGTTATTTCCGCACTGTTGGCCGCCGACCATGCCTTCGTGAGCACCGCGGCCACGACATGGCGTGGCGCCATGCGCAAGCTGGGCTATGCGCTGGCACAAACCAGCCCCGAGGAGCGCGGGGAACATCCCACACGGTATTTCGTCTCGGCGGCGGAGGATTTGCAACGCATGTCCGCCGACACAAGGGGCCGGCCAGTCCGCCTGCGCCTGAAGTCCCGGGGGCGGAAACTCTGAAATGCCGCCGGCCGTCCCATCCTCGCCTCGACAGCCCGCAGCCATACAGGTGGGCGATACGGTGCGGATCCCCGGCATGGAAGCGGTGACCACGACCGCGATGCCCGACGGACGGTCCCGCCATTCCCGCGGTCCCGCCCTTGGAACGGTGATCGCACATCTTCCCGGCGGCAGGGTCCGGGTCACCGCCCCGTTCGGCAGCCTCGTCCTGGACAAGGTCGGCCTGATCCGGGTCTCCGGCGATGTCGCCGGAAACAGGGCGTAACGAATACTCTTGCCGGAACCCCTGCCTGGTATGGGGGCGGGCCGCCCGCATGGACCGACCCGCCCACCGTATCAGGTGCCGGACAGCCCCTTGCGCCAACCGAACGCGCGGGCCGCGACCAGAAGCGCGGCGACAAGCGCGATCGCGGTCAGCAGTCCCTGGGCGGCCGGCCCGGTGACGAAGACCGTGTAGTCCCCGTCCGAAACGGTCAGCGCCCGGCGGAAGCTCGTCTCCAACCGGTCGCCAAGCACCAGGGCCAGGAGCAAGGGGGCCACGTCGAACGAGAATTTCCGCAGCACGTACCCGATCGCCCCCGCCCCGGCCATCAGCATGAGGTCCAGGGCCGAGGCGTCGACCGCATAAACACCGATGATCGAGATCAGCAGGACGAGCGGGCTCAGGATGCCGCTCGGGATCCGCAGCAGGCTGGTGAACAGGCCGACGAACGGCAGGTTCAGCAGGAGCAGGATCAGGTTGCCCAGATACATGCTGGCGATCAGGCCCCAGAACACCTGCGGATGGTCGCTGATGAGCTGGGGTCCCGGCTGCACGCCGTGCACGAGCATGGCCGAGAGCAGGATGGCGGTCGCCGGGATGGCCGGAATGCCCAGGACCAGCAGCGGGATCATGGACGATCCCGTCGTCGCGTTGTTCGCCGTCTCCGGCCCCGCCACGCCCGCGATGGCGCCCTTGCCGAACTCCTCCGGCCGCTTCGAAAGGCGCTTCTCCAGGGCGTAGGACACGAACGTGGACACGATGTGCGAGATGCCCGGCACGATCCCGAACACGAACCCGACGACCGAGCCGCGCGCGATGGCGGGCGCCGCCTCCTGCAGATCCGCGCGCCGCGGCAGCAGGTCCCGCAGCCGGGGCGGCTTGGGCGCCTCCAGCCGTTTCTCCTCCAGGTTCAGCAGGATTTCCGACACGCCGAACAGGCCGATGGCGATGGGCACGAACCCCAGCCCCTCGGTCAGGGCAAGCGAGCCGAAGGTGAACCGCGGATACGCCGTGAGCTGGTCGAGCCCGACGGTCGCAAGCGCCAGGCCGAGCAGCACCATGGCCAGCGTCTTGACCGCGGAACCCGAGCCGATGAACGCGATCACCAGCAGCGCCGCCGACATGAGCACGAATTCGGCGGCGGGGCCCACGGCGAGCATGGCCCTGGCCAGCGGGGGCGCGAAGAAGATCAGGCCCAGCACCGACAGGCTGCCGCCGATGAAGCTGCCGACCGCGGCGATCATCAGGGCGGGACCCGCCCGCCCGCGGCGGGCCATCTCGTATCCGTCCAGGCAGGTGACCACACTCGCCGCCTCGCCCGGGATGCGGACCAGGATCGAGGTGGTCGAGCCGCCGTACATGGCCCCGTAGAAAATCCCCGCGAGCATGATGATCGCGGTTTCGGGCGGCAGGCTGAAGGTGAACGGCAGCAGCAGCGCCATCCCCGCGAGCGGACCCAGACCCGGAAGGACGCCGACGACCGTGCCCCAGAAGCAGCCGATGAGGCACCAGAGCAGGTTCGTCGGCGTGAGCGCCACCCGGAATCCGTCGAGGAGATGGCCGAGATTGTCCATTGCGGCCTCAGAGCGGGAGGATGCCGGCGGGCAGGCCGACGCCGAGCACCCGTGTGAAGACGGACCAGGCGACCGCCGAGGCCGCGATGCCCAGAAGCCCGCAGCGCAGGAAACCGTAGTCGCCGAGCAGCCGCGCCCAGACCGCCGTCGCCACCGCGAGGGTGACGGGGGCACCGACCGGCTCGAAGGCAAGCCCGACGAGGCTGAGCGTCGCCAGTGCCCCCCATGTCCTGGCACCGCCCAGGCCGACCGCCCCCCCGGTCCCCCGCTGGCACCATGCCGACACCGCGCAGCCGCTGCCGGCCAATGCGAGCAGCACACCGATCGCCAGCGGCATGAACCCCGGCCCCGGCAGGGCCACACTGCCGGCCGGCATGCGCGAGGCGAGATATGCGAGCGTCGCCCCGACCCCGGCCAGGGCACAGCCCAGGGCGGCCTCGCCGGCCTTGCGGTCGGCCGTCACGTCAGTTCGCCTTCTTCTCGGCGCCGATCGCCCGGGCGACTTCGCCCAGGGCGGCGAGTTCGTTGCGGATGGCCTTGTCCATCGCGGCGCCGTCCTTGACGGCGTGGACGGCCCCCTGCGCGGCCATGACGTCCTTGAAGCGGGGATCGTTCGCGGCCTCGGTGAAGACCTTGGCAAGGGTTGCCAAGCGATCGGCGGGCACGCCCTTGGGTGCGATCAACCCCCACCACAGCACCGTCTCCTCCGCGCCGATGCCGAGGCTGGACAGGCCGGACGCCCGGGGAAGGGCCTCGTTGCCCTCGGCCGACGTAAGCATCAGGCATTTGGCCGCCCCGGCCTTGGCGTGGGGCAGGATCGGCGGCAGCGAGCCACCGTAGAAGGTCACGTGCCCGCCCAGGAAGTTCTTGGCCGTTTCGCCCGCACCCCCGAACGGAACCGGGCGGACCTTCAGCTCCAGCTTGCGGAAGATCCGTTCCGCGGCGAGCTGCATGGTCCCGCCAACCCCGTCGTTGCCGTAGGTGAACTTGCCCGGGTTCGCCTTGATATGGGCCACCATCTCCTGGGCGTTGGCCGCCGGGAAGTCGGGCTGGGCGCACAGCACGTAGGACGAGTAGCCGATGGACAGCAACGGTGCGTAGCTGTCCGGCGTGTAGCCGACGGGCAGCGTGTGGGGGCTGGTGGTGAGCGGCGAGTTCCAGACGAACCCCAGCGTGTGGCCATCGGGCTTCGCCGCGGAAATCAGGGCGGTCCCGATCGTCCCGCCGCCACCGGCCTTGTTTTCCACGACCACCTTCTGCCTCAGGCCGGCCTCGGCCAGCTCGGCGAGCCGCCGTGCGAAGACATCGGTGCCACCGCCGGGCGGGGCCGGCACGATCAACGTGATGGGCCGC
>DASQNC010000014.1 GCA_035645145.1 Azospirillaceae bacterium
GCGTCTTCTCGCCACCCAGCTCGGCCGCCCTACACGCAACCGACCATGCGGAGGCATGTCGACTGAACCGGGCCAGTTCCCCCCACCAACTCGCCCTCTCGTGCCAATCGTACGCGCTCATACCCAAGTTGCGCGAAGTCCTGGGGATCATGGCGACCCAATCCGGGATCCGGGACTGCCTGTGGGAAGTTCACCCGGAAGTCTGCTTTGCCACCATGAACAACGGGGCTCCGCTGATGCACAGGAAGAAATCCGCGGAGGGGCACAGAGCGCGCTCAACCCTGGTCACCCAGGCTTTCGGGTGCCCGGTCGAACGGTTGATCGAACAAGGACGAGAATGGGGAGCGCAGCCAGACGATGTGCTGGATGCACTCGCCTCCTTGTGGACCGCCCAGAGGATCGCCGCCAAATCAGCCGTCCCCGTCCTGGCCGCATCGGACCGCCAAGAGCACCTTGACCATCCATGGAAGGTGATCTGGCGCTAAAAGGCCGCGCGCTCATTCCACCTAACCAGCCACTCAGGTTGGGAGCTGCTGGAAACGTGGTGGACCGGTCGCGGGACATTGAGGGGCGGCTTCCGGCCGCCCCCTTGCCCTTTCCGGTGCCTCACCCCACCCGCCGCACCGCCAGGACCGGGTTGCCGCGGGCGACGACGCCTTCCAGCGGCTCTTCGATCACGTTCAGCGAGAACGCCGTCGAGTGCAGCAGGGTGGTCTCGTCCGCCATCATCCCGACATGGCCGGGGAAGAAGACGATGTCGCCCTTGCGGTACGACACCGCCGGGCCCTGCGCCACCATCTCGCCCAGCGTTTCCTGCTGCATGTCGCTGTCGCGCTCGCAGGGCCGGCCGCAGGCCTGCATGGACATCTGCACCAGGCCCGAGCAGTCGATGCCGAGACTGGACCGGCCACCCCAGAGGTACGGGGTGCCCAACAGCCGGCGCGCCACCGCCACCCAGTCGGTCTCGAAGGTCTGGGCGGGTGCGCAATGGGCGGCGAACACGAAGCCCCCGCGCTCCAGTTGCAGCCACTTCTCGTCCACCGGGGTGGCCGCGAGCCGCGCGTTCATGGGCAGGGTGTCCAGCACGGGCGACTTGATGTTGGCCGTTTCGAACAGGAAGGTGCGAATGGCCGAAACCCGGTGCGTGGCGGGCGAGCCCGGCATGGACAGGGCGCTGGAGGGCACATAGCCGACATAGCCGTCGCTGCCGCACTGGCCCCAAGCCCAGCCGCCGGCCTCGTCGAAGACGGTGAAGGCCTCACCGAAGAGGAGCTGGCTCGTCTGCCGGGACCCGGCCGTCGGGTGCTGCCGCACGGTTGCGACGCCGACCGCCGCGGTGCGCACGACGCCCTCGGCGTAGCGCGGTGCGGACACCTGGTCCCGCAGGGTGGCGGCGGCAAGATCGGGCCGGTGCGGGAACCTGCGCGGATCGAGCTTGGCGGTCATGTGCGTGCACTCCCGGCCGTGGGCGGCCATATCTTGTGTACGGAAGGGGATTACTTGCCGAACCGTTGCGCGATCACCTGGTACACGGCGCGCATACCGTAGGCTTCGGCCCCTTCCGGCCGCCCCGGCTTCGCCCCGAAGCTCCAGGCCACGATGTCCAGGTGCGCCCAGGGGACGCCCTTTTCGACGAACGCCTCCAGGAACAGGCCGGCATAGATGGCGCCGGCGAAGCCGCTGGTGGAAACGTTGTTCAGATCCGCGACCTTGCTGTCCAGGCCCTTGCGGTAAGGCTGGTGCAGCGGCAGGCGCCACAGCGGGTCCGTGACCGCCTGCCCGGCCTTCAGCACCTCGTCCGCCAGCGCGTCGTCGTTGCTGAACAGGGCGGGAAGATCGGGTCCCAGCGCCACGCGGGCGGCACCGGTCAAGGTGGCGAAATCCACCAGCAGGTCGGGCCGTTCGCTGCACGCCTCGGCCAGGGCGTCGCACAGGATCAGGCGGCCCTCCGCGTCGGTGTTGCCGACTTCCACGGTCAGGCCCTTGCGGGTGCGCAGCACGTCCAGCGGGCGGAAGCTGTCGCCCGAGATGCTGTTCTCGACCGCCGGCACCAGCACGCGCAGGCGCACCGGCAGCCCCGCCGCCATGATCATCTGGGCCAGGCCCAGCGCATGGGCGGCGCCGCCCATGTCCTTCTTCATCAGGAGCATGCCGCTGGACGGCTTGATGTCCAGGCCGCCGGTGTCGAAGCACACGCCCTTGCCGACGATGGTGACGCGCGGATCGGACTTGCGGCCCCAGGTGATGTCGATCAGGCGCGGCGCACGGGCCGATGCCCGGCCGACGGCGTGGACGGCGGGGTAGTTCGCCTCCAGCAGCTCGTCGCCGACGATCACCTTGCACTTGGCCTTGAAGCGCTTGGCGAGCGCCGCGGCGGCGTCCGCCAATTCGGCCGGTCCCATGTCGTTGGACGGCGTGTTCACCAGGTCGCGGACCAGGAACACCGCCTCGGCCGTGCGCTCGACCGCCGCCCGGTCGGCGCCGGCCGGCCAGACCAGACGGGCCGGGGAGCGGCCGTTCTTCGTCTTGTAACGGTTGAACCGGTAGCCGCCCAAGGCCCATCCGAGCGCCGCATTGGTCATCGCGGCCGTATCGTAGGCCGCATCGATCCGGTAGGTGCCCTCGGGCAGCGACAGGGTCAGGGCACCGTACGTGAAGGGGTCGATGGCGGCTTCGGTCCCGAACAGCACACAGTCGAGCGCGCCCGCATCGTTGGGCAGAAGGCAGGTGGACCCCGGTTCGGCCTTGAACCCGGCGGCTTGGATCCACGCCTGCCGCTTCTTCGGCTGGCTGCGCAGCCACGCATCGAAGTCCGGCTTCGCCACCGGGACGATGCGCACGGCATCGGCGGCCTTTTCGGCGAAAAGAAGGGACAGGGCGGACGGGCCGGGCTGCGGGGCGGACGGCTGGGCGGGCACGAAGCGGCTCTTCCGGTGGTGGTATGGTACCCATGTGCGCTAACATTATGGCCGACGGGGCGCAAGGCCTGTCACCGTAAGTGGCCGGGACAATATTCAGGACCCGGTATTCGGGAGAACGCGCGTGGCGGAACTGACCCTGGTGATCGGGAACAAGGCCTCTTCGTCCTGGTCGTTGCGGCCGTGGCTTGCGCTCAAGCACGCCGGCCTGGACTTCGCCGAGGTGGTCGTGCCGCTGCGCCAGCCCGACACCAAGGACCGCATCCGCGCCCATTCGCCATCGGGCAAGGTGCCGGTCCTCAAGCATGGCGATCTGACGATCTGGGACTCCCTGGCGATCTGCGAGTACACGGCGGATCTGGCGCCCGATGCCAAGCTGTGGCCCGACGACCCGCAGGTCCGTGCCGTCGCACGCGCCGTGTCGGCGGAAATGCACTCCGGCTTCGCCGATCTGCGCCAAACCCTGCCCATGAACCTGAAGCGCCCCAATCCCGGCGCGCCGCGCACCGTGGCCTGCGAGCGCGACATCGCCCGGGTGCTCGACATCTGGGCCGGGATCCGGTCCGCCCACGGCGCGGGCGGGCCGTTCCTGTTCGGCCGCTTCTCCATCGCCGACTGCATGTACGCGCCGGTGGTGACGCGCTTTTCGACGTATGGCGTGAAGCTTCCCGACGTGGCCCGGGCCTATGCCGATGCGGTGATGGCGCTGCCGGCCATGCAGGCCTGGGTGGAGGCCGCGAAGGCGGAACCCTGGGAGCTTGCGTGAACCGGCGGTACGGTGCGGCCCGCCGGGATGTGCCGGTGAAAGGAGCGGCTGCGGCCCCTCAGTTCGATGCGTGCGCCGGCTGGGGCGGCGCCATCTCGATGCCCGGCTGCCTCACCTCCTGGTAGTAGCGCAGGGCGCCGGGGTGCAAGGGCACCGTTACGCCACGCAGCGCCTGGGCCATTTGGATGGATTGGCCCAACGCGTGCCCGCCGTCGAGGATGCGCCGGTTCGACGGATGCCACAGGGACTTGGCGATCTGATAGACCAGTTGGTCGGGCACATTCGCATCCACCACCCACAAGGCCGCCACGCCAAGTGCCCGCGTCTCGGGCACGCCCTCGTATGTGCCCTCGGGCACGACCGTCTCGGCGAAGAACGGCAGGCGCCGCTCGGGGGCGGACGAGCCGTCGCCGGCCAAGCCGACGAGCCGGACGGGGGTGCGCCGGGCCAAGTCCGCGATCACCGACACCGGCGCACCCGCGGTCAGGAAGAAGGCGTCGATCCGCCCCTCGGCGAGTTGGTCGGCCGAAGGCGTGGGCTTCAGGTAGACGGCCTTGACGTCCTTTTCCTTCAGGCCATTGGCCTGAAGGATGGCCCGCGCATTGATCAGGGTTCCCGACCCGTCGTCGCCGAGCGACACGGCCTTGCCCTTCAGATCGGCGATCCGGCGGATCGGACTGTCGGCGCGCACGACGACGTGCACCGTCTCCATGTACAAGGAGGCGATCGCGCGCAGGTCGCGCGCCGGCTTCGCCTTTGCAAACGGCCCGGAGCCGGCCAGCGCCCAATAGGCCATGTCGGCCTGGACGAGCGCGGACTCGACGCCGTCGTCGCGCATCGCCGTGATGTTGTCCATCGAGCCGCCGCTGGCCTGCGCCACCGCGATCAGGCCCGGAACGCCGCAGCTTCCCGACCGGTCGCACGGGCGGGTGCCGGGCGGCTTGCTGATGGCGCTCGCCAAAAGGCCGCCGATGGGGAAATAGGTGCCCGCGGTCGTGCCGGTCGCGATGCGGAAGAACCGCGTCTCCTGCGCCGCCACGGTCCGGTCGCCCGGCGGAACCATCATCGCGAGGAACAGGACGGCCCCGAGCGCCAGCGCACCCGACCCCACCCCGATCGCGATCAGAAAGCGGGCGGCGCCGGCCCTGGCGCGCGACGACAGCGTGAGGCGGGACATGGCCGCACCTGGAAATACGAGCGAGGGGAGCAGTTTGGACCTGAAACGTTGCCACTTCGATAACGGGACCGTCTTTCCGCAACAGATTCTAAACCATGTTGCCGCCGCGACACACTGATGCGGCATGGCATCCCGGTGGCGTCGCCGCTCCATTGCCGCGTCCGTTCGGCGGCACCATCGCCGCGACGGTCCGCACCGCCCCGGCGGACGCACCGCGGACACGTGTTGCGGCCCGGGCCGAGGACGGGGCTATATTCAAGGGGACGTAACGGCAGCCGCCCTGGCCACATGCGACCGAGCCCCCCAAACCGACACCGGCGCGCCCGCTTGGCCGCGGCATTGTCCATGTGCCTGGCGGTCCTGGTCCTTCCGCCGGCCCTGGCGGCGGGCGCCCGCGCCGAGCCGGGACCCGTCGTGTTCGCGGCGGCCAGTTTGACCAATGCGTTCGAGGAGATCGGGCGTCTGTGGCGGCAGGCCGGCAATGCGCCCGCACGCTTTTCGTTCGCGGCCAGTTCGGCCCTGGCCCGGCAGATCGAGGGGGGCGCGCCGGCCGCGATCTTTGCTTCCGCCGATGCGCAATGGATGGACGAGCTTGCCCGGCGGGGCCTGATCGTACCGGAAACGCGCACGGATCTTCCGGGAAACCGCCTGGTGTTGATCGCGCCCGTGGACAGCCCCCTGCCATCCGGACTGGGCCCCGACGCCACGGTGCAGCGCGGCTTCGACCTGACCGGACTGCTCGGCGATCGCCGTCTGGCGGTCGGTGATCCCGACCATGTGCCGGCCGGACGCTACGCCCGTCAGGCGCTGGAGGCGTTGGATTTGTGGCGGCAGGCGGCACCCCGGCTGGCCCCCGCCGACAATGTGCGAGTCGCCCTGGCGTTGGTGGAACGGGGCGAGGCGCCGTACGGCATCGTCTATGCCACCGACGCGGCCGCGACGCCGCGGGTCAAGGTGGCGGCGGTCTTCCCGGCGGACAGCCACGCCCCCATCGTCTATCCCGTCGCCGTTGTGCGCGGGCACGACGGCCCGGCCGCAAGGGGCTTCCTGGCGTTCCTCGGTGGCCCGCAGGCGTCGGAGGTGTTCCGGCGCCACGGCTTCCCGGCCCGCCCCTAGACCCGCCGACGGTTCGACATGGGTTGGCCCAGCGACGCCGAGTGGGAAGCGGTGCGGCTCAGCCTGCACGTGGCGGGTTGGGCGACCGTTTGGAGCCTTCCGCTCGCCGCGGCGGCGGCCTGGCTTCTGGCGCGCACGCGGTTTCCCGGAAAGGCGCTGGTGGATGCGCTGATCCACCTGCCCCTGGTCATGCCGCCGGTGGTGGTCGGTTATTTCCTGTTGGTGACGCTGGGGACGCGGGGGCCGGTGGGCGGGTTCCTCGACCAGGTTCTCGGCATCCGGCTGATCTTCACCTCGGCCGGGGCGTCGGTCGCGGCCGCCGTGATGGCCTTCCCGCTGATGGTCCGCGCGATCCGCCTGTCGTTCGAGGCGGTGGACCGCGGACTCGAGGACGCGGCGCGAACGCTGGGCGCGGGCCGCCTGGACGTGTTCGCCACCATCACCCTGCCCCTCGCCGCCCCCGGCGTCCTGGCCGGCGCCGTGGTGGCCTTCGCCGCCGGGCTGGGTGAGTTCGGGGCCACCATCACCTTCGTCTCCAACATCCCGGGCGAGACCCGCACCCTGCCGCTGGCGATCTACACGCTGACCCAGACCCCGGGCGGGGACGCCGCGGCGGCGCGGCTGGCCGGTTTGGCCTTCGCGGTCTCGCTGACGGCGCTCATCGTGTCGGAATGGCTTTCGGCGCGCGTGCGCCGCACGCTGGGGCGGACATGAGCGCATCGGAGACGGGCGGCGAAACCCTGGACGTCGTGCTGCGCCACGGGCTGGGGGCGTTCGAGCTGGACGTGGCCTTCCAGGGCCCGGTCCCGGGTGTCACCGCCCTGTTCGGCCGATCGGGGGCGGGCAAGTCCAGCATCGTGAATGCCATCGCCGGACTGTTGCGTCCGCGGGCGGGACGGGTACGGGTTGGCGGTACCGTCTTCCTGGACCGGGCGGCCGGGATCGAAATGCCTGTGCCGCAACGGCGCGTCGGCTACGTGTTCCAGGACGCCCGCCTGTTCCCGCACCTCAGCGTGCGCGGCAACCTGCTGTACGGCTGGCGGCGGGTTCGCACCCCGGACCGGCCCATCCAACCCGGACCGGTCATCGAGCTTCTGGGCATCGGGCACCTGCTGGACCGGCGTCCGCACACGCTGTCGGGGGGCGAACGGCAGCGGGTGGCGCTGGGCCGGGCGCTGCTGGTGCAGCCGCGCCTGCTGCTGATGGACGAGCCGCTGGCCGCGCTCGACGCCGAGCGCAAGGCCGAAATCCTCCCCTACCTGGAGCGGCTGAAGGCCGAGCTGCGCCTGCCCATCGTCTATGTCAGCCACGCGGTGGAGGAGGTCGCACGCTTGGCCGACCACGTGGTGGCGTTGGCCGGCGGACGGGTGACCGACCAAGGCCCCGTCATGGACCTGCTGCCCGGCCTGGATCCGGGGAACGGCGGTCCGGCCGACCGCACCTCCGCCCTGCTGGAAGCCGAGGTCCTGTCCCACGACGACGCCTACGGTCTGACCACCGTGACGATTCCCGGCGGAACACTGGTGGTGCCGCGCGTCGCGGCGGACAGGGGGACGGCGCTGCGGCTGCGGGTGCGGGCGCAGGATGTGGTGGTGGCGGTGGAACCGCCGCGGGGGCTCAGCATCCAGAACGCGGTCGAGGCGCGGGTGGAAGCGTTGCGCCCGGCGGGTCCGGCCTTCGTCACCGCCATGCTGTCCACGACCGGCGGGGCGCGGATTCCGGCACGGATCACGCGGCTGTCGGCCGACCGGCTGGGTCTGGCGCCGGGCCGGGCGGTCTGGGCCCTGGTGAAGAGCGCCGCGCTCGCGTCGCGGGTGTGACGTCCCACAGGTTTCACACCTCCCGGGTTTGACAGGGAGCGGTCGAACGGCCTTCCTTGTGCCCTTCGCACCGTCCGGTGCCCTCGCCCATCCCGATCAAGCCGCCCGCCCGTGACCTCCACGCCACTTTCCAAAGGCCCCGCCCCCTCCCCGACCGCCCGCCTGCTGCTGCCGCTGGGCTTGGTGGCGGCCGCGGGCCTGCTTGCGTGGAAGACGTCGGGGACGGACATGGCGTCCGCCACACGCGTGGTCGGCGGACTGCTGCCGCCGGCCGCGGCGGTGGCCCTCTGGCTGGCGCTGGCCTATCTGGCGAACCGGCTGGTGGGCGTCTTCGTCTGGGACGGGTGGTTCGGCCGGCGTGGGGCACGGCCTGTGCCGCGCCTGATCGTCCAGATGACGGGCATTGCGATCTACGCCTGCGCCGGCGCGCTGATCCTGACGCAGGTCTTCGGCGGATCCCTCACCGGGATCCTGGCGGCGTCGGGCGTCGTCGGCGTCGTGGCCGGCATTGCCCTGCGCGGCGTCCTGGCGGACGTGTTCTTCGGGATCGCCATGAACATGGACCGGGCGGTCGGCTTGGGCGACTGGGTGGAGCTGACCCGCCACGGCAAGACCGTCCAGGGCCAGGTCGATCAGATGAACTGGCGCGCCACCCATCTTGTGGACCGCACCGGCGACCTGGTGGTGGTGCCCAACAGCGAGATGGCATCCGGCATCGTCATCAACCGGTCACGGCCGGCGGGCGTGGTCGAGGCCAAGGTCTCGATCCCGGTCGATGCCGGCGTCCCGGCGGATCGCGCGATCCGTATCCTGTCAGCCTCGCTCCTGCGCTGCGCCGACCAGGGGCAGATCCTGGCGGATCCGGCCCCGTTCGTGCTGGCGAATGCGGTTCAGAGCGGATCCGTCGAGTACGCGCTGGTCTTCTTCCTCGACCCCGACCGGCACAGCCCGGGCAGGGCGCAGAGCGCGGTCCTGATGGCGGCGCTGCGCCAGCTGTCGTTCGTCGGGCTGGCTCCGGCCGCACCGGCCACGCGCCAGGTTCCGACCACCCCCCTTCCCGCCCGCGATGGAATGCCCGGGGCGGAGCACTACGACCTCGTCGCGCGCATTCCCTTGTTCGCCCCGCTCGACGCGGCCGAGGTCGCGGCCATTGCCGGGCGCATGGCGGTCCGCTCGTTCCCCCGCGGCGCCACGCTGATGCGGGCCGGCGAGCCGGGCGAAACCATGATGGTGCTGATGGAAGGCGCGCTCGACGTCGTGATCCCCATGGCGGACGGCGCCCCCGACGGTACTCCCGGGCGGCTGGCGGGCGAACGGGTGGCCGGCCTGTGGCCCGGCGACTGCTTCGGCGAGATGTCGCTGCTGACCGGTGCGCCGCGGGCGGCGACCATCGTCGCGGCGACCGACTGCGTGGCGGGCGAGATCGACCGCGAGCAGATGGGCGACCTGTTCGCCCGGAACCCCGCGCTGGTGGATGCCATCGCCGCCATCATTGCCGAACGCCAAGCCGCGAACGAGGCCGCCCGGAGGCCCAAAGGCCAGGGCAAAGCCGCACACCATCCGAGCCTGACGGATCGGCTCACTTCGCGGATCCGGGGGATTTTCGGGGTTTAGGGCCAGCCCCGCGACCGATATACGGCACGTTCCAAGGACCGGAGCGGATCCATCCCCGGACCACCGGCATGAAGAATTTTGAATCCGGCGGCCGAACCGACCCTGTACTCCCCCGCACCCGGCCGAAGGCGCTGCGTCAAAGCTTCCACGGAGCAGGGGGGAGCAGGGGTGGCGCGGACCTTTGTCGGTTTCGGTATGGCGCCCCAGGGCCGACTGCCCTACGGCCGGAACCGTTCGTAGACCGCCACTTCGGCCCCCTTGTAGACGGCGGGTGCCGCCGGCCGGTAGCCGCACTTCTGCGCCACCCGGATTGAGGCCGTGTTCTCCGGCGTGATCATGCAAACCGTCCGCCGACCGTCGAACGCCGCGTCAGCCCATGCGTGTACGGCGTTCACCGCTTCGGTCGCGAAGCCGCGCCCCTCCGCCCACGGCGCCAGGACCCACCCCGCTTCGGGGGCGCCCTCGAAGGAAGGCTCGATCTCGCGGCGGAAGTCCCCGAAGCCCACCTCGCCGACGAAGCGCCCCGTCCCGCGCTCGACCACCGCCCAGTAGCCGTAGCCGACCATGCGCCAATGTCCGGCATAGCGCAGCAACCGCGACCAGGACTCCTCGCGCGTGAACGGACGGCCACCGATGTAACGCGTCACACCGGGATCGCCCCACATTGCGGCGCTGTCGTCGAAATCGTCGACACGGTGTCCGCGCAGCATGAGGCGCTCGGTCTCGAGCACCGGCGCATCCTGAATTCGTGGGTTGGCTTGCATCCGTTCCTCTGGTCCCCGAGCCCCGATGCAGCCCCGCATCGTCCCAGGCGCATTCTTCCGCTATCCGGACGCAGCATACATGGCGCGTACTTTCGTGTCGTGTGCCTCTGCCTTGCGGCCGATCTGCCGAACCTTGCGGGCGGGCGGCAAAGGCGGAGGCCGGGAGCGGCCGCCCTTACCCAAAATGGCATACTACTAAGTAGTTATATAAAACTGGCTAGTCGTACTGACTTTTGCATTAGGTGTCGACATTGAAACGCTGCACAGGTTGGTGTACACCCTCGGACCAATCATGTAGTTCCGCCGAATTCGCGGATTTGGCTTCGTCACACCATCTCGACAGCGTTGGTGACCGCGATGGATTTGCATCCGTTCGTCACATGACAGTGCGGTGGATCTTCCGACCCTGTCATGACATAAATGAACAAACCTTTTGGGACTGGGTGCCTTTGCAGCCCGCTCACCTGAGCTTGATTTCGCTGTGACGACCACAGGCAGGCCTCAGCAAACACGGCCCGCCTGGATCTTCCGCGGGGGCGCATCGCGCCCCATTCTTGCTTTTGGTCGGCCGCTTGCCGGGTACCGTTGAGACTTGGGGGCGGGAGAAACGCTCATGGACATGCTGAGAGCGGGTGCCGGGGCACCGACGGCGAGCGGCCCCGTGCTTGCCATCGACGACACCGTCCTCGAACTGCTGCCGGTGGCCGTCTGTGTATGCGATGCCGCCGGCCAGATCATCCGGTACAACAGAAAGGCGTCGGAACTCTGGGGGCGATCACCCCGCCACGGGGATCCGGACGAGCGCTTCTGCGGGGCGCACCGGATCTACCACTCCGATGGACGGCCGTTGCCGCACAACGAAGCGCCAATCGTGGACGTGCTCCGGACGGGCCGCCCGGTCCAGGACATCGAAGCCCAGATCGAACAGCCGGACGGGCGGCGCCTCTGGGTGCAGATCAACATCGTGCCGGTCCGCAACGACACGGGCGATGTGACAGGCGCCATCACCTGCCTCCAGGACATCACCGAGCGCAAGAAGGCCGAAGTGGCGGCCGAAGAGGTCCGGGCGCTTCTGCGCGCGGTCATCGAAACGACCCCCGAGTGCATCAAGGTCGTCGCGGCCGACAGCACGCTGCTGCACATGAACCCGGCCGGGCTGCGGATGGTCGGGGCCGACGGCGCCAACACCGTCGAGGGGGCCTGCACCCTGAACCTGATCGCGCCCGAGTACCGTCGGGAGTGGCAGGCCAACCACGACCGCGTGTGCACCGGGGAGAGCGTCTCCTGGGAATTCGACATCGTCGGCCTGCACGGCATGCGGCGCCACATGGAAACCCACGCCGCGCCCCTGCGGATGCCGGACGGCACCACCGCCCAGCTCGCCGTCACGCGCGATGTCACCCGGCGCAAGCGGGACGAGGCGGCCCTGCGCGAGAGCGAACGGCGCCTGCGCGAGCTGCTCGATGCGCTGCCCGCGGCCGTGTACACGACCGATTCCGAAGGCCGGATCACCTTCTACAACGAGGCCGCGGCCGAGTTCTGGGGCCACCGTCCGGAGCTGGGCCACGACCAGTGGTGCGGGTCCTGGCGCCTGTACTGGCCGGACGGCACGCCGTTGCCGCACGAGGAATGCCCGATGGCGGTGGCGTTGAAGGAAAACCGGCCCGTCCGGGACGTCGAGGCCGTGGCCGAACGGCCGGACGGCACCCGCGTTCCGTTCGTCCCCTATCCCACGCCGCTGCGCGATGCCTCGGGGGCCTTGGTTGGCGGGGTGAACATGCTGGTGGACATCTCCCGCCACAAGCGTGCCGAGGAACGGCAGAACCTGCTGATCCGGGAGCTCAACCACCGGGTCAAGAACACGCTGGCGACCGTCCAATCGATCGCGGTGCAGAGCTTCCGCGGCCCGGACATTGGATCGCGCAAGTGGTTCGAGGGCCGCCTGATGGCCCTGTCCAAGACCCACGACGTGCTCACGCGCGAGAATTGGGAAGGCGCCGGCCTGCGCGAGGTCGTGCAGGAAGTGATCGCCCCGTATATCGGCGAGGGTCCGAACCGCTTCGCCATCGACGGCCCGGATTTGCGCCTGGCCCCGGAGATGGCCCTGCCCCTGTCGATGGCCGTCCACGAGCTTTGCACCAATGCGGCCAAGTACGGCGCCCTGTCGAACATGGAGGGGCAGGTCGGCATCCGTTGGACGGTGGCGCGCACCGAAGCGGGGCCCCGGCTGCACCTTCGTTGGGCGGAGCGCGGCGGCCCGCCGGTGGAGGTGCCGAAGCGCCGCGGGTTCGGATCACGGATGATCGAGCGGGGCCTTGCCCACGAGCTTAGTGCCGAGGTTCGGCTGGAATTCGCTCCGAGTGGAGTCGTATGCGATATCAAGGCGCCACTGCATTGATGGCCCAAAATCAACAACGCGTGCTCCTGGTCGAGGACGAGGCCATGGTCGCCATGCTCGTCGAGGACATGCTGCTCGACCTCGGCTTTGGCGAGGTCAAGGTCGTGGCGCGGCTTGAGGACGCGATCCGGATGGCGGACAGCATCCCCTGCGACCTTGCCATCCTCGACGTGAACCTGAAGGGCGTGCCCTCGTATCCGGTCGCCGAGATCCTGCGACGGCGAGGCGTGCCGATCATCTTCACGACCGGCTACGGGGCGGAGGGGCTGGACGCGGCCTCCGCGGGTACGCCGGTGCTTCAGAAGCCGTTCCAACAGGACCAGCTTGAAGCGGTGGTGTCCCAGGTCCTGTCCGCCCGGGATTCCTGAACGCGGCACCTATGGTCCGGTGAGAAGCCGCAGGGCCTCGTATTCGGCGACACCCTCGCTCCGCCCGGCTGCGGCGAACACGGCGGCGGTACGGCATCCGCCGTCGCCCGACGTGTGGTAGACCGCACCGACACTCCCCGGCCCCCCCGCGGAATGTCCGACCACTTCAAGCGGCTTCGCCATGCCCGGCCCCTGCATGGCGCCCATCATCAGGCCAAGCCCATAACCGGCCGTCCGCCAGGGCCGTCCGGCGACCGCCCCGCCGATAGGGTACCGGTCCAGCAGGGCCGCGCGCGAAGCGGGCGACAGCAGGCCGCCGGTCAGGAGCCGATGCAGTGCGAGCGCCGCTTCGGCGACGGGCCCCACGACAGTGCCATGGTAGACCCAACCCGGGTGATAACCGTGCCCGCCCTCGAAGACGGTCGCGCGCATGTCCTGGGGTGTTTCGGCGACCCGGGCGAACCGAAGGCCGAGCGGTTCGAGGACGAGGCGGTGCAGCGCGTCCTTCAGGCCGAGGCCGCAGGTCCGCTCGATCCGGCGGCGCAGCAGCAGGTAGCCGACGTTCGAATAGGCCCAGCCCGTCCCCGGTGCGAACAGCAGCCGGTCGGGCGGGACACGCGCCAGGAGATCATCCTCCGACCAGGGCACCTCCCCAGCCGCGACGGCCTCGTGGTAGTCCGGGAGCCCGCCGTAGTCGCCGACGCCCGCACGATGCTGAAGCAGGTCACGGGGCGTGTAGGGCATGCCGTCGAGGGGTGCGTCGAGGCCCAGGCGGCCGTCCTCGGCCAAGCGCAGGACACAGGCCGCGATCAGGGTTTTGGTGAAGCTCCACCACGGAACGATGGCGGCCGAGGTCGGGCTTTCAAGCTGCCCGTTGGCGTTCACGACGGCGGTGTGGCTCAAATTCATAACGGCAATGGCACGGGTGCAAGTCCGGGAAAATCCGGTCGTCCCATCAACCCGCTGCCGAACCCGGCCCTCCCGCGGTGGACGCTCCACAGGCATGGGGATACCACAATCCCCGCGTCCGGCGGAACAGCCTCCACCGGACCTTACGGCAGTGGGAGACCTTCTTGAAATCGTGCGGCAATGCCCGCAAGTTGACCTATCGAATATTTCGGCCACTGCCGAGGGTGATCGCCTGCATGGCCCGTGATTTCCGGGAACGCCATGCCGTAACGACCCATAGGGGCGGGAACAGTATGAACGGGGCACCTGAAGCCAAATTCTCGTACCGGGACCTTCTGCCTGGCGATCACGCCCCGTGGTTTCACCAACGCTCGTTCGGGAACCCGAACTACGCGTTCGACACGGCGGCCGGACGCTACGTCGTCATGTGCTTCTTCGCCTCTGCGGCGGATCCGGTGGCCCGCAAGGCCCTTGATGCTGTCCTGGCCCACCGGCATCTGTTCGACGATACGCGCATTTCCTTCTTCGGCGTCAGCCTCGACCCTGGGGACGAGTCGAAAGGTCGGGTGCAGGACAGCTATCCGGGATTGCGGTACTTCTGGGACTTCGACGGGACGGTCAGCCGCCTTTATGGCGCGCTCCCGATCGAGGCGGCGTCCGACGCCGGCCCTGCACCGACGCGCCGCTTCTGGCTTGTGCTCGATCCGACCCTGCGCGTCATGGCCGTATTCCCCTTCACTCCGGGCGGAAACGAGACCGCGGCGCTGTTCCGCTATTTGGAACGGTTGCCCCCGGCGCACCAGTTCGCCGGGTTCGAAATCCAGGCTCCCGTGCTGATCCTCCCGAACGTCTTTGAACCGGAATTCTGCCAGCACCTGATCCGCCTCTACGACGCGCATGGCGGGGAAAAAAGCGGTTTCATGCGTGATGTCGACGGCAAGACCGTCGCCATCCAGGACAGCAACCATAAGGTCCGCAGGGACTACATCATCCAGGATCAGGCACTGATCCGGCAGACGCAAAACCGGATCCTGCGCCGGGTGGTGCCCGAAATCCGGAAGGTCCATCAGTTCCATGTCACCCGCATGGAGCGCTACATCGTGTCGTGTTATGCGGCGGACGAGGGCGGTCACTTCAGAGCCCACCGTGACAACACGACGAAGGGCACGGCCCATCGCCGGTTTGCGGTGTCGATCAACCTGAACAGCGACTTCGAAGGCGGGGAAGTGAGCTTTCCGGAATACGGCCCGCGCTCCTTCAAGCCCCCACCCGGGGGGGCCGTCGTGTTCTCCTGCTCCCTTCTCCATGCCGTTTCCAGGGTTACGAGCGGCCGGCGCTACGCCTTCCTCCCGTTCTTGTACGATGACGCAGCGGCGAGGATCCGGGAGGAGAACAACAGGTTCCTGGATGAGGATGTGAGTGCCTACCAGGGCGGGGCGGCGGGCCGCAGGCTCTAAGCTGAGCCTGCATGCAAATCCACCTCGGACTGTGAGGGGGGACTCGCAGGGCCAGATGGTGATTGCCCACTGGCCGGGTTGTCCCGGGCAACAACCATGCACTGGGGCTGCCGACCGCGATGTGCGTGCCCACTGCCGCCGGGCAGGTGAACTCGGCCCGCCTATGTCCGGCGGCTTGGCTTCCGCAGTGACGTGCCGAACAGCGTGGAGGCCCACCGGCACGCGCGAAAAAGGAAAGGCCCCGTCAAGCGGAGCCAGTAATCCATCGACACATCACAAGAAATTGGTGGAGCCGAGGGGAATCGAACCCCTGACCTTCTCATTGCGAACGAGACGCTCTCCCAACTGAGCTACGGCCCCACACTCGCGTCGACGGCCCGAAACCAGGGCCGCCGGAGAAGTGGCGCGGATATTGGTTGCCCGACGCCCCCCTGTCAAGCGCCCTGACAAATGCCGCGCGCGCAGGTGCGGCAAACCCGCAACGGAACGTGCACACGGACGCAGGTTGCCGTGTTGTCGTTGCAACGACACATCATCGGTCAGATATAGTTGCCTACCACCTCGGAGGACCCGGTCCGCATGTCACTTCCCGCCGTGGCCGACAGCGCCAGCTCCGGCGCGCCTGCCCGCCGCAAGCCGACCCTGCGCCGCGCCGCCGGCAATCTGGCGGTGGCACTGAAGCGCGCGCGCGGAAAGATGGAAAACCGCGGGCAGCGCCTTCTGGGCGCCATCGAGGCCCTGTTCGTCGACCACGCCATATTCCGCGTGGTCTACGCCAACCGCTTCCGCGTTTCCGACCGCATGTGGCGGTCCAGCCAGCCGAGCCCCCGCCAGATCCGTGCCATGGCGCGCCGGGGCATCAAGACCATCATCAACCTGCGCGGCGAGCGGGATTGCGCGGCCTACCTGATGGAAATGGAAACCGCCCGCCAGTGCGGGATTGAGGTGGTGGACTACCCGATTCGCTCCCGCGAGCCGCCGTCCAAGGAAGCCCTGCGCGGGCTGAAGAACCTGTTCGATTCGATCACCTACCCCGCGCTCCTGCATTGCAAGGTCGGATCGGACCGGGCCGGCATGATGTCGGCGCTGTACCTGTTGGTCGGTGAAGGCCGGCCGGTGGAGGAGGCGCAGAAGCAGCTTTCCCCCCGCTTCGGCCACGTGAAGCAGTCCAAGGCCGGCGTGCTGGACCGCTTCTTCGAGGAGTACAAGGCCCACCGCGACCGCACCGGCGACGATTTCATGACCTGGGTGGAGACGGTCTACGATCCCGTGGACATGAAAAAGCGGTTCCGGTCCCAGATGTGGGCCAACATCCTGTACGACCGCATCCTCAAGCGCGAATAGCGCCGGCTCCGCCCCGCCGACCTTACACTCCGCCACTGTCCACGACGGCAGCCGAACAGCCGGCGTCCAGGACGCAATGCGGCAGGGTCCACGCACGACCTGCTGGGCGGACCCAGATTTTCAGGCCGCCGAAGAAGGTGTTTCCCGAGCAGGCCCAACGCGCCGGGCTTCGCGGGCGCCTCGAACATTTTTCCAGATGCCGTAAATGCTGATCAGGGCCCAGAAAACCTCGATCAGCATCGAGGGCGGATTTGGATGAAACAGCAGGGAAATCATCACCAGAACGGAACCAAGCAGGTTCAACGCCGGATACCGCCAGTCCTCGGAGCGGATCCATCCTTTCTGGTTCAAGAGATATCCGATCACAATCAAACCCGCGCCGAAATACCCCAACAAAGTCGAACCGAGATCGAGATCCACTGCCACGTTCCTTATCAATCCCATAGGCAAGAGGGGCGGTCATCCCATCGGACACCGACGCCCCCGTCCGGTGTCTTGGCCCGCGTGCGGATGGTGCGGGGCGCGGTCGCGCTCTCCGCGGATGAGAACGTTTTCCGCCGGCCCGGTGTCAAACCTCCGCCGGCCGGAACTGGATGGCGTGCAGGTCGGCGTAGCGGCCGCCGCGGCGCAGCAAGTCCTCGTGGCTGCCCTGCTCGACCACCCGGCCATCCTCGACCACGCAGATGCGGTCGGCCGCCCGCACGGTGGACAGGCGGTGGGCGATGATCAGGGTGGTCCGCCCCTGCGCCAGCCGCCCCACCGCCTCCTGCACGAGCTGTTCGGACTCCGCGTCGAGCGCGCTCGTCGCCTCGTCCAGCAGCAGGATGGGGGCGTCGCGCAGGAACGCGCGCGCCAGTGCGATGCGCTGCTTCTGCCCGCCGCTCAGCCGCCCGCCCTGTTCGCCCACGCGCGTGTCGTAGCCGTCCGGCAGCGCCGTGATGAAGTCGTGGGCCGCCGCCGCCCGGGCGGCGGCCATGATCTCGGCGTCGGTCGCACCCGGACGGCCGAAGGCGATGTTGGCGCGCACCGTGTCGTCGAACAGCACCGTGTCCTGGCTGACCAGGGCCATGGCATCGCGCAGGCTCGCCAGGGTCACGTCGCGGACGTCCTGGCCGTCGACGGCCACCCGTCCGGCCTCCACGTCGTGGAAGCGGCCGATCAGGTTGAAGATGGTGGACTTGCCGCCGCCGCTGCGGCCGACCAGCGCCACCGTCTCGCCGGGCGACACGTGCAGCGTCAGCCCCTTGAGGACCGGCACGCCCGGCTTGTAGCCGAAGCGCACGTCGTCGAGTTCGATGCGCCCGCCCGTCCGCCCGGCCGGAAGCACCAGCGGCCGCGCGCCCGGTCGGTCGAGGATCCGCGGGGCCTCGTCCAGCACTTCGAAGATGCGCTCGGCCGAGGCCAGCCCTTCCTGCACGGCGCTGTTCAGGTTGCCGATGGTCCGCACCGGCTGGGCGGCGATCAGCAGCGCGCTGACGAAACCGGTGAACTCGCCCACCGTCCCCTGGCCGGTGGCGATGCGCCACGCCGCGAACGCGATCACGGCCGACACCGCCACACCGCCCACGATCTCCAGCACCGGGTCCAACGCCCCGCGGATGCGCACGGCGCGCGCCAGCCGCAGGCGCACATCCTCGAACGCGGCGTCGGCGCGGGCGACCTCGTGCTCCTCCAGCCGATAGGCCTTGATCATCCGGGCGCCCGACAGCCCTTCGTGCAGGCGCGAGGTCAGCAGGCCGTAGCTGGCCTGGGTCCCGCGGGCGTTGCGGCGGACCCGCTTGCCGATGCGCACGATCGGGATGGCCGCGACCGGGTAGACCGCCAGCACGATCAGGGCCAGAAGCCAGTCCAGATAGATCATCGAGACGAGGAGCGCCGCCACCGTCAGGATGTCCCGGACCGCCCCGGTGACCGAGCGGGTCAGCGCCATGCGCAGGCTGCCCACGTCCACGCTGAACCGGGCGGTCAGGGTGCCGATGGGCTCGCGCTGCAGGCGGGCGAGGTCGGCGTGGGTCAAATGGCGGTACAGCGCCCGCTGCAGATCCTCGACCACCCGCAGGGCGACGTCCGACGTGACCACGGTTTGCATGTAGAGGGTGGCGGCGCGCACGCCGGTCACCGCGACGATCACCACCGGCAGCATCACCACCGACGACACGTCGCCGCGGGTCAGCACGTCGAAGATCCAGTCGATCACCAGCGGATAGACGCCGGTCGCGGCGGCCACCGCCCCCATCAGCAAAAGCGCCAGCGCAACCCGCCAACGGTAGGGCCGGACCCAGTCGCGCCAGAGGCGGAGGATCATCGGAAACGTCGTGGGTTTCAGGGTCGCAGCCAAGATCGTCGCCGGAAGTCTGTGGGGTGGGGAAGTATCGAACGGGAGCGGACGGTAAGGGACGGAACGCCCGGGGCGCAACATGGAGGCGGGCCGACCGAAGATGGCGGGGTGGCCGACAGCCCCATCGACAGATGCGCCCATCGCGCTAAATAGGGGCGGAATCCAATGGAGTTCTGCCGTGGACTGGCTTCGCCAACCGCTGATCATCCACCTCGCCATCGCGGCCCTGTCCGTCTGGCCCCTGGCGCGGATCGCCCGCCGCGTGGGTCGGCCGGCCTGGCCGGCCTGGCTCGTCCTCATCCCCATGCTGGGCCCGGCCCTGGCGGCGACGCTGCTGGTGCGCGGCCCCTGGCCCAACTATCCGGACGCGCCCAAGCCCGTCCACCCCCGCCGGAAGGGTTGAGCCCGTGCAATCGTTGGTGGAACTCCATTCCTACGTCGCCTGGCTGCCGGACTGGGCGGCATGGCTCGTGGTGTCGCTGGCCGTAACCTGGACCATGGTCGCCTACGGCTTCCTGATCGCCCGCACCGGCCGCAGCGTGCTGTGGGCGCTGCTGGTCCTGATGCCCCTGGCCGGCATTCCCATCCTTTGGTGGCTGGCCTACGGGCGCTGGCCCCGGGAGCGGTCCAAGGCGTAAGGCGGGGCGGTCCGGCGGGGGCTTGCGGACTCGCCTTGCGGAGTTTGGGGCCATTCCCTAATGTCCCGGCCGTTCCTGACCGGGCGGGCTACACCCATGAGCAAAGACATCAAGAAGATCGTTCTCGCGTATTCCGGCGGCCTCGATACTTCGGTGATCCTGAAGTGGCTGCAGGAGACCTACCGCTGCGAGGTGGTGACCTTCACCGCCGACCTCGGCCAGGGCGAGGAGCTGGAGCCCGCGCGCCGCAAGGCCGAGATGTTCGGCGTGAAGCAGATCTTCATCGACGATCTGCGCGAGGAGTTCGTCCGCGACTTCGTGTTCCCGATGTTCCGGGCGAACGCGCTGTACGAGGGCGTGTACCTGCTCGGCACGTCCATCGCCCGCCCGTTGATCTCCAAGCGCCAGATCGAGATCGCGAACGAGGTGGGCGCCGACGCCGTCGCCCATGGTGCCACCGGCAAGGGCAACGACCAGGTCCGGTTCGAGCTGTCCTATTACGCGCTGAAGCCCGACATCAAGGTCGTGGCGCCGTGGCGCGAGTGGGACCTGACCAGCCGCACGCGCCTGCTGGAATACGCCGAGCGCAACCAGATCCCGATCGCCAAGGGCAAGGAGGGCGAGCCGCCCTACTCCACCGACGCGAACCTCCTGCACATCAGCTACGAGGGCAAGCTGCTGGAGGACCCGTGGATCGAGCCGCCGGCGGACATCTACACCCGCTCGGTCGATCCGGTGACCGCCCCCGACGAGCCGACCTACGTCGAGATCGAGTTCGAAAAGGGCAATCCGGTGGCCATCGACGGCCAGCGCATGAGCCCGGCGGCCATCCTGACCCGGTTGAACGAGCTGGGCGGCAAGAACGGCGTCGGCCGCCTCGACCTGGTGGAAAACCGCTTCGTCGGCATGAAGAGCCGCGGCATCTATGAAACGCCGGGCGGCACGGTGCTGTACTACGCCCACCGGGCGATGGAGAGCATCACGCTCGACCGCGAGGCCGCGCACCTGAAGGACAGCCTGGCGGTGAAGTACGCCGAGCTGGTCTACAACGGCTTCTGGTTCTCGCCCGAGCGCGAGGCCATCCAGGCCCTGGTGGACAAGACCCAGGAGCGGGTCAGCGGCGTGGTCCGCATGAAGCTGTGGAAGGGCAACGTCATCGTCGCCGGCCGGAAGAGCCCGAATTCGCTCTACCGCCTCGACTACGTGACGTTCGAGGAGGACTCGGTCTACGACCAGAAGGACGCCAACGGCTTCATCCGCCTGAACGCCCTGCGCCTGCGCCTGGGCGCCATGGCCCGGGGCAAGTGACCCCGGACGGCCCGCGTCGTTCATCGGCCACATCCCCGTCCGGCAGCGGCCGGGCGGGGGTGTCCGATGCGCCCCGCCGGCCGTTGCGCACCCCCGGCGACCTTGTGGACGCCGGCCTGGTGCCCGCCACCGCCCTGCCGGATTTGGCGCGGGTCGTGGACCAGTTCGCGGTGTCCCTGACGCCGGCCGTGGTGGACCTGATCGGCGCCACCGGCCCGCTCGACCCGCACAACGCCCCCCCCACAAGCCCCATCGCCCGCCAGTTCGTGCCCGACGTGCGCGAGCTGGACACCCATCCGGCGGAGCTGGCCGATCCCATCGGCGACGAGGCCCATTCGCCGGTGCGCGGCATCGTCCACCGCTATCCCGACCGCGTGCTGCTGAAGGCCACGTCGGTGTGCCCGGTCTATTGCCGCTTCTGCTTCCGGCGCGAAATGGTCGGGCCGGACGCGGGGCAGGCGCTGGATGGTGCGGCACTCGACGCGGCCTTGGCCTACATCGCCGACCGGCCCGAGGTGTGGGAGGTGATCCTGACCGGCGGCGATCCGCTGATCCTGTCGCCCCGCCGGCTGGGCGAGATCGTCGGGCGCCTGGACGCCATTCCCCATGTGGGCGTGGTGCGGTTCCACACCCGTGTCCCCGTCGTCGATCCCGGCCGGGTCACGCCGGGCCTGGTGGACGCCATCCGGGCACGCCGGGCCGCGACGTGGATGCTGCTGCACAGCAACCATGCCGACGAATTCACGGCCGACGCCCGCGCCGCCATCGGCCGGATCGTGGATGCCGGCATCCCGATGCTGGGGCAGAGCGTGCTGCTGCGCGGCGTGAACGACAGCGTCCCGGCCCTGACCGGCCTGTTCCGGGCGATGGTGGCCGCACGGGTCAAGCCCCACTACCTGCACCACGGCGACCTTGCCCGCGGCACCGGCCATTTCCGCACCACGCTCGCCGAGGGGCAGGCCCTGATGCGGGGCCTGCGGGGCCGCGTGTCCGGCCTGTGCCAGCCCGCCTACATCCTGGACATCCCCGGCGGGCACGGGAAGGTGCCGGTCGGACCGCAATACGCCGCTCCCGACGGCGAAGGCTGGCAGGTCACCGACCCGAACGGGACGGTGCATGCCTACCGGGACACCGGCAAGGCCGGGACGTAGCTCCCTAAAACCGCGGCGGCAGGGCCGGCGTGCCCATCACATAGGGGTGCAGCGCGATCAGCACGACATAGATCGCCAGCGCCACCACGATCCGCGCCAGCCGGATTTCCGAGAACACGAAATGCTGCCGCCCCGTGAGGATGGCCGCGAACGGCACATTCGAGGTGACCGCGGCATAGGCGTCCCAATCGGCACCGTGGCGCAGCCGGAGCTTGCGGTCGATCCGCACCGCCCCGACGAACGCCAGGACGGCGATGGTGCCGAACAGGAGGAGTGCGGCGGCATGGCCGGTGGCGAGCCCGTGGGCGACCGCCCACAGGCCCACGCCCCACATGAACGGATTGCGGGTGACGCGCAGGATGCCGCGCGCCGAGCCCGCGGCCAGGTTGCGGTCCTGGCCCACCGCCGACGGGTTCGGCGTGCTCAGCCCGGCGACCACCAGGATCACCGCCACGGGCATGACGAGGACCGGCACCCAATCGAGCACGCCGTCCGGCGGCCAGACCCAGACATGGGGGGCCGCCGCGTACGCCAGGACCAGCCAGACGAGCGCCACCGCGGACACCAGCGAGTACAGGCCCCGGTACGGCCCCTCGCCCAACCTTGCCACCAGCCGGCCGCGCACCGCCGGCTCCGCCATGCCGAAATGGGTCGCCAGCAGGAACAGGCCAGCCAACCCCACGTGCCAAACCGCTCCGGTCACACAGCCCTCCGTTCGGGTTTTCCCCTAGTCTAACGGATTGGTGCGGGGTGCCCAGCCCCCTTACCTGCCCGTCACCTGCACCGGACGCTTCAGGACGGCCTGCACATAGTCGATCTGGACGACCACCATGAGCGCGACCGCCAGCGGCGTGGCGAACAGGGCACCCGGCACACCAAACAGGGCTGTAAACAGCAGAATGGAGAAGAGGCACACGGCCGGCGGCAGATCGACCGCGCGTTGCTGGATCAAAGGCAGGAGGATGTTCCCCTCCACCTGCTGCACGACCAGGTAGAACAGGCCGGTCCAGACCGCCAGCCAGGGCCCCACGGTCAGGGCGAGCAGAACCGCCGGGATCGCCGCCAGAAGCGGCCCGATGAACGGGATGAATTCCAGAAGGAAGGCGATGAGCCCCAGCGCCGCCGGTGCCGGCACACCCAGCAGCCAAAGGCCCAGGGTGGTGACCGCCCCCACGGCCAGCATGTCCACGAGCTGCCCGGCCGCCCACTTCCAAAGGGCGTCGCCGCAGCGGTCGAGCGTACGGCGGACCAACTCCACGGTGTCCCGGGGAACCAGCTTTTCCAGCCCGCGCCGGTACAGGTCGGGTTCGAAGGCGAAATAGACGGCGGCCAGCAGGACCACCACCAGGTATCCCAGCCCGTTCAGGACCAGGGTCACCCCATGCCCGACCCATTGGGCCAACTGGTTCAGGGGCGCCCCCTCGCCCTGCTGGCGCATCTGGTCGATGATCCGGTCCCCCATGGGGGCCTGGCGCACCGCCCCTTCCAGCTCGGACGCGGTGTTGGGGACCTGCTGGAGCAGCTGGGTGAACTGGCCCGCCACGCTGGTTCCGAACAGCCAGGCGAACAGGCCGACACAGACCAGAAGCAGGGCGATGACCGTGCCCACGGCGGCACGGTCCGGCATGGGCACGGCCCTGCGCACCAGTCCCGCAAGCCCCCGTATGACCACCGCGAACAGCACCGCCCCGAACAGGAGCAGCAGGACATGGGCGGCCATCCAGAGCGCCGCCGCCACGGCGGCCACAAGGAGCGCGATCAGAAGCCGGCGGATGTAGGTGCGGTTGTCCAGCATGCGATGTCCGGCCCGCCTCCGCGGCCCCCGGTCTGCCTGTGCGCAACCGCCTCAGACGGTCACAACCACCCCCGGAAACGGAAGTAGAGCAATGGCAGGATGGCCGACAGCAGCATGATGATCAGCGCCATCGGATAGCCGAAGCCCCACGCCAGTTCCGGCATGTGCTGGAAGTTCATGCCGTAGACGGTGCCGACCAGGGTGGGCGGCAGGAACACGACCGAGGCGATGGAGAAGATCTTGATGATCCGGTTCTGCTCCAGGTTCACCAGGCCCAGCGTCGCTTCCAGAAGGAAGGCCGACTCGTGGGACAGGAACCCCACATGCTCCACCAGCGAGCGGATGTCGCGCTGGACGGTCTTCAGCGCCGTCCGCTGCTCCTTGTTCAGGCGGTTGGTGGAGACCGACGCGTAATAGGCGGTCAGCCGCTCCATCCCGGCCAGCGTGTCACGGATCTTGTGCGAAATGTCGCCGGCCCGTCCGATGCCGCGCAGCACCTCCTGCAGATCCTCGGTGTCCTCGGCCTCGTCGGGGTGCGGCCCGCCGAACCGGTGCCCGAGCCAGTTCCGGCTTCGCTTGTTGCGGGGCCGGTCCTTCAGACGCGCGGTGAACACCGCGCGCGACAGGCTGTCGATGCGCGACCCGACGACCTCCAGAACATCGGCGATCCGGTCGAGCACGGCGTCGAGCAGGGCCAGAAGCCCGTCCTCGGGGCTCGCCAGCAGCTCGGGCTGCTTCATCACGCGGGCGGCGAAGGTGGCCACCGATCGCGGCTCCTCGTACCGCAATGTGATCAGGGCGGCCGGGGTGATGACGCAGGTCAGTTCGCTCTGGTCCGGGGCGTCGCTTTCGGAGTGGTACATGACCTGGGTGGTCATGAAGACGGCGCCGTCCTCGACGTACAGGCGGCTGGAGATCTCGATCTCCCGCATCTCCTCGCGGCTGGGCAGCGCGATGCCGAAGGCGGTCTGGACGAACTCCAGCTCCTCGGGCCGGGGCCGCAGCAGGTCGACCCAGACCGTCCCTTCCGGCAGCACGCCTTCGGGCGGGACCACCAGCGAGACGATGCGGTTTTCGATCCGGCAGTAGACCGTGATCATACGGCCCCCTTATCCCGCCCAGCCGCCGGCCGGCGCCTTCGGGTCCGGGTCGGGGATGCCGGCCTGCCGCGCGGCGGCGGCCAGCGTGTTCAGCAGCAGCACCGCGATGGTCATGGGGCCGACACCGCCCGGCACCGGCGTGATGCCGCCGGCCACGGCCGCCGCCCCGGCGAAGTCCACGTCGCCGACCAGGCGGCCCTTGCCGTCCGGCGTCGGCACCCGGTTGATGCCCACGTCGATGACGGTGGCGCCCGGTTTGATCCAGTCGCCCTTGACGAATTCCGGCCGGCCGATGGCGGCCACCAGGATGTCCGCCCGGCGGCATTCCTCGGCCAGATCGCGGGTGCGGGAATGGCAGACGGTGACCGTGCAGTCCGCCTGGACCAGAAGCTGGGCCATGGGCCGGCCGACGATGCCCGACCGTCCCAGCACGACCGCCCGCGCCCCGGCGAGCGATCCCAGCCGGTCCTTCAGCAGCATCAGGCACCCCAGCGGCGTACAGGGGACCAGCGCGGGCAACCCCGCCGCCAGCCGGCCGGAATTGATGACGTGGAAGCCGTCCACGTCCTTGGCCGGGTCGATGGCGTCGATGACGGCCTGGGTGTCGATGTGGGCGGGCAGCGGAAGCTGGACCAGGATGCCGTGCACGGCCGGATCGCGGTTCAGCCGGTCCACCAGGGCGAGCAGCGTCGCCTGGTCGGTGTCCGCCGGCAGCCGGTGGTCGAAGGACGCCATGCCGGCCTCGACCGTCGCCCGGCCCTTGCTGCGCACATAGACCTGGCTGGCCGGGTCCTCGCCGACCAGCACGACCGCCAACCCGGGCTTCCGCCCGTGGGACGCGCCCAGTTCGGCAACCCGGGCCGCGACACGGGCGCGCAGACCGGCCGCGAAGGCCTTGCCGTCGATGATGTTGCCGCCTGTGGTCGTACGGTCGTCGGACATGGTCCCTCCGGTGTCATTTCAGGCCCTCCGCCCAACCGCGGAGCCGGGCCAGAAGGTCCGCCGGCGGACCGGCGACGTGAAGCGTCTTGTTCCGGTCCGTGTGGCCCAGGACCACCGAGACCGACGATTTCGGGACCCGCCACTGCTTGGCCAGCAGTTCGACCACCGCGGCGTTGGCCTTGCCGTCCTCCGGCGCGGCGGTCACCGAGACCTTCAACACCCGGCCGCCCGCCCCGTGCGATCCGTCCGCCGCGTCGGCAACCCCCGTCACCGCGTTGCGCGCGGCCTTGGGCGCGACCCGGACCGAAACCCGCACCCCGTCGGCCACCGGATGGAAGGGGTCCGCCACGGTCGCGCGCCCAGCGCGGAACGGCCGGTGATCAGAGCAGGTACGGGGTGTAGAGCCCCAGCAGCATGCGGATGAACGAGATCAGCAGGATGACGACGATGGGCGAGATGTCGATGCCGCCGATGTTGGGCATCACGTTGCGGACCGGGCGCAGCACGGGTTCGGTGATCCGGTACAGGAAATCACCAAGGCTGCGCACGAACTGGTTGCGCGTGTTGACCACGTTGAACGCGTAGAGCCACGACATGATGGCGCTGGCGATCAGCAGGTACACGAAGATCGCCAACACGGTGTCGATCAGCCAATACAGGGCGATGACGAGCGGTTGCATGCGGTGCGTCCGGCGCTGTCCTTTCGGTGCGGGCGCACCCTAACCGCCGCCCGGTACGAGGGCAAGCGAACGGGCGTCGCGGCTGTCGCTCTCGTCCTGTCAGCTCGGGGGAACCGAACCAGCGGCCAAGGGCGTCGCCAACCGCGCCACCGCCCAGCGGGCGGCGTCGGCCACCACGGGGTCCGGGTCCTCCACCAAAGCCCGTGCGGCGGGCAGCAGGTCGGGGCGGCCGGAATTGCCGATGGCATATAGGACGTTGCGCACGAACCGGTCGCGGCCGATCCGCTTGATGGGCGAGCCGGCGAACATCGCCCGGAAGCCGGCATCGTCCAGCGCCGCCAACTCCGCCAGTCGGGGCGCCATCAGCCCGTCGCGCGGGGCGAAGGCGGGCTCGCGCGCGGTCCGGGCGAACTTGTTCCAGGGGCACACGGCCAGACAGTCGTCGCAGCCGTAGATGCGGTTGCCCAACAGGGGTCGCAGGGCCTCGTCCACCGGCCCCTTGTGCTCGATGGTCAGGTAGGAGATGCAGCGCCGGGCGTCCAACTGGTAGGGCGCGGGGAACGCCCCCGTCGGGCAGGCGTCCAGGCAGCGGCGGCACGATCCGCAGCGGTCCGTGCCCGGCGGATCGGGCGGGATCTCCAGCGTCGTGAACACCTCGCCCAGGAAGGTCCACGACCCGAAGCCGCGGCTGACCATGTTGGTGTGCTTGCCCTGCCAGCCGAGGCCCGCCGACTGGGCCAGCGGCTTTTCCAGGACCGGCGCGGTGTCCACGAACACCTTGACCTCGGCGCCGAGCCGGCCGTGCATCCAGCCCGCCAACTGCTTCAGACGGCCCTTGATCAGGTCGTGGTAGTCGCGGTTGCGGGCATAGCAGGACACCGTGCCCACGTCGGCCCGCGCCAGGGTTTCCAGCGGGTCGTAGTCCGGCGCGTAGTTGGTGGCGAGGCACACCACCGTCCGCGCCTCCGGCCACAGGACCCGGGGGTCGGCGCGGCGGTCCAGCGTCTCGGCCATCCAGCCCATGGACCCGTGGCGCCCCTCGGCCACGAACCGGGCCAGCGCCGCCTTGGCCGCGGGCGCCATGGCGGCCGGGGCGAACCCGACCGCGTCGAAGCCGAGCGCCAGCGCCCGTTCGACGATCCGGTCGCGGGCGCTGGCCGGGCTGGCCATGGCCGTCAGCCGCGGCCGCGGTAGGGCGGAACCCCCTGGTCGGGCAGCCACAGGCCCGCGGGCGGCGGGCCGGACTGCCAGAACACGTCGATGGGGATGCCGCCGCGCGGGTACCAGTAGCCGCCGATGCGGATCCAGTGCGGCTTCAGCTCGCGCTCCAGCCGCCGGCCGATCTCCACTGTGCAGGCCTCGTGGAAGGCGCCGTGGTTGCGGAACGAACCGAGGAACAGCTTCAGGGACTTGGACTCCACCAGCCAGCCGTCCGGCACGTAGTCGATCACCAGATGGGCGAAGTCCGGCTGGCCGGTCATCGGACACAGCGACGTGAACTCGGGCGCCGTGAACCGCACCAGATAGGTGGTGCCGGGCTGCGGGTTGGGAACGCGCTCGATGACCGCCGCCTCGGGCGAGACCGGCAGTTCGGTCCGGCCGCCCAGTTGGGTCAGGTGGGAATAGATGGTCTCGCTCATGCCATGGCCCCTTCCGCGCCCATCCGGTGGGCGCCCGTGTTCCAGTCGGCGATCCGCGCGGCGGCGACCTCCGCGAAGCGCTTTTCGGCGATGGCGGCCCGCAGCTCCGCCATCAGGTCCTGGTAGTGCTGGATGTTGTGCCAGGTCAGCAGGATCGGCCCCAGCATCTCACCCGCCTTGAACAGATGGTGCAGATAGGCGCGGCTGTGGCTGCGGCAAGCCGGGCAGCGGCAGCCCTCCTCCAGCGGCCGGTCGTCCTCGGCGTGCTTGGCGTTGCGGATGTTCAGAGGGCCGGTGCGGGTGAAGGCCTGGCCGGTACGGCCCGAACGGGTGGGCAGCACGCAGTCGAACATGTCGATGCCGCGGGCGACCGCGCCGACGATGTCGTCCGGCTTGCCCACGCCCATCAGGTAGCGCGGCTTGTCCGCCGGCAGGGCCGGAACGGTGTGGTCCAGGGTTTCGAACATGACCGGCTGGGGCTCGCCAACGGCCAAACCGCCGACCGCGTAGCCGTCGAAGCCGATGTCGATCAACCCCTGCGCCGAGCGGACGCGCAAATCCTCGAACGTCGAGCCCTGGACGATGCCGAACAGGCCGTAGCCCGGCCGCTGGACGAAGGCCTCGCGGCAGCGGGCGGCCCAGCGCAGCGACAGTTCCATGGCGCGCTCGGCGTCGGGCCGTCCGGTCGGCCAAGCCACGCACTCGTCCAGGCACATGGTGACGGTGGCGTCCAGCTTGCGCTGGATGTCCACCGACCCTTCGGGCGTCATCTCCCACTTCGATCCGTCCAGGTGCGACCGGAAGACGACGCCGCGCTCGTCCAGCTTGCGCAGCTCGTTCAGCGACATGACCTGGTAGCCGCCGCTGTCCGTCAGGATCGGACCGGGCCAGTTCATGAACTTGTGCAGGCCGCCCAGCCGCTCCACCCGGTCGGCGCCGGGGCGCAGCATCAGGTGGTAGGTGTTGCCCAGGATCATCTGGGCGCCGGTGCCGGCCACATGGTCGGTCAGCATGCCCTTGACCGTGCCGACGGTGCCGACCGGCATGAAGGCCGGCGTGTCCACGATGCCGTGGGCGGTGTGGATGCGGCCCAGGCGCGCGGGGCCGTCGGTGGCGCGCAGCTCGTGACGGAAGTCGCTCATGTGGGGTCCGACCGGGTCAGCAGCGTGGAATCGCCGTACGAGAAGAAGCGGTAGCGCTGCGCCACGGCATGGGCGTAGGCCGCCTTCATGCGCTGGGTGCCGGCGAACGCGCAGACCAGCATGAACAGGGTGGACTTGGGCAGGTGGAAGTTGGTCATCAGCCGGTCCACCACCTTGAACCGGTAACCGGGCAGGATGAACAGGTCGGTCTCGCCCTGCCAGGACGCCACGTGCCCGTCACGGCCGGCCGCCGTCTCCAGCACCCGCAGCGCCGTCGTGCCCACGGCGACGACGCGCCCACCGGCCGCGCGCACCGCGTTGATGCGGGCGGCGGCCTCGGCCGTCATCTCGCCCCACTCGGAATGCATGCGGTGCTCGCGCACGTCCTCGGCCTTCACCGGCAGGAAGGTGCCGGCGCCCACGTGCAGCGTCACCGTGACGGTGTCCACGCCCCGCGCCTTGACCGCCTCGGCCAGGCGCGGCGTGAAATGGAGTGCCGCCGTGGAGGCGGCCACCGCCCCGTCGCGGCGGGCGAAGATGGTCTGGTAGTCGTCCCGGTCCGTGGTCGTGGCGCCGCCCTCGCGGCGGATGTACGGGGGCAGCGGCACCTCGCCATGGGCCTTCAGCGCGTCCAGCGGCGACAGCGCGTCGGCGTCCAGGCGCACCCGCACCTCGCCGCCTTCGGCCTTTTCCAGCACCTCGGCCGTGAAGCCCGGGGCGACCTGCACCCGGTCGCCCGGCCGCAGGCGCTTGGCCGGCCGTGCGAAGGCCCACCAGGTGCCCGCACCGTCCACCGGCTTGTGCAGCATCAGCTCGACCGCGCCCTCCCCCTTCCGGCCGCGCAGGCGGCTGGGCAGGACGCGGGTGTCGTTCACCACCAGCAGGTCGCCGGGGCCGAGGTGCCGCGGCAGGTCGAGCACGCCGGCATCGTCCAGCGTCTCGCCCACCACCAGCATGCGTGCGGCGTCCCGCGGCCGGGCGGGCTCCTGGGCGACCAACTCCGGCGGCAGGTCGAAATCGAATTCGGCGGTTTTCATCGGCCTTCGGGCAACCATCCACCTCCGCCCGAACGACCGTCCCGGATCCTGTGCGGGACGGCGTCGGCGAAGGATGGGCGATGGACAAATCGTTCAAATCGGCTGCGCCGCTTCCTTGTCGGCGTAGAGCCTCATCACGGCCTGCTGCTCGGCATAGCGCTCGGCCGCCGTCTTGCGCTGGGACTCGCTCTTCAACTGGCCGCACGCCGCCAGGATGTCCTCGCCGCGCGGGGTGCGGACAGGGCTGGCGTAGCCGGCGGCGTTCACGATATCGCCGAAGATCTGGATCGCCTTGTCGGTCGACCGCTCGAACGGGCTGCCGGGCCAGGGGTTGAACGGGATCAGGTTCACCTTCGCCGGGATGCCGCGCAGCAGCCGGCAAAGCTCCTTGGCGTCGGCGGGGCTGTCGTTCACGTCCTTCAGCATCACGTACTCGAAGGTGATGCGGCGGGCGTTGGAGGTGCCGGGATAGGTCCGGCAGGCGTCCAGCAGCTCCTCGATCGGGTATTTGCGGTTGATCGGCACGATGCGGTCGCGCAGCTCGTTGGTCACGGCATGCAGCGAGACCGCCAGGTTGACGTTCAGCTCCTCGCCGCAGCGGCGCATCATCGGCACGACGCCCGAGGTGGACAGCGTGATCTTGCGCTTGGAGATGGAGATGCCTTCGCCGTCCATGACGATCTTCAGGGCCTTGGCGACGTTGGCGTAGTTATAGAGCGGCTCGCCCATGCCCATCATGACGATGTTGGACAGCATGCGGCCGTCCTTGGGGCTCGGCCACTCGTCCAGCATGTCGCGGGCGAGCATCACCTGGGCCACGATCTCGGCGGCTTCCAGGTTGCGCACCAGACGCTGCGTGCCGGTGTGGCAGAAGCGGCAGGTCAGCGTGCAGCCCACCTGCGAGGACACGCACAGGGTGCCGCGGTCCTCCTCCGGGATGTGGACGGCCTCGACCTCCTGCCCGTCCTCCCAGCGCAACAGCCACTTGCGGGTGCCGTCGAAGCTCTTCAGGTCCTTGACCGCGGTCGGCCGGTCCACCGTGAAGTGCTCGGCCAGCTTTTCGCGCACCGGCTTGGCCAGCGTGCTCATGGCGGCGAAGTCGGTGGCACCGCGATGGTAGATCCAATGCCAGAGCTGGCGTGCGCGGAACGGCTCAAGGCCGAGTTCGCCGACGGCCTGGACCAGCTCGTCCCGGTCGAGGCCGACGAGATTCCTACGCCCGTCCGCCTTTGGGGGCGGCGGGGCGAAAGCGTTGCTATGCGTAAGGGCGCCCATGGGCACCCAAGATAGGGACTGCCGTGCCCGCTGTCAGCGGGCGCGTGGCGTCGGAATGCCTCACCGGCGTACGTTGCAGGCCTTGTTCAGCTCGCCATAGGCTTGGCCGGTGCCGGTCAGGCTGTAGGTGTCGGTGGTGTTGGTGCCGCGGTTCGAGGTGCCCTTGACCACCATGCTGGCACCACCGCGGATGGCCTGGGCCAACCCCTTGTCGGTCGACTCGTCCCGTGCCCAGGCGGTGTCGCCATCGGTGAACAGGGTGAAGGTCTGGTTGCCGACCTGAACCGTCACCTCGCTATTGGGTTTGAAGGTGTAACCGGCGACGAAGCTGACCTCGTCGAACACCTTCTCGCCGGGGCGATGGGTGATGGTAACGTAGACCTCGCCCCGTTTGACGTTGCCCGGTTCGGTTTTGGTAGGCTTGCTGGCCATGAAGCAGGCGCGCCCGGCCGCCTCCTGGAGCGTGAAGACGCTCCAGTTCCTGTATGTTCCGACATGGTTCGGATCCTGCTGGGCCAGGGCCGGCGCGGTCGCCAGGATCGCGAACAGCATCGTCAAGGCGCGGGCGGGATTGCGGAAACGCTCAACCGTTGGCATCAGGATCTCGCTCGAACGACTTCTGGCGCCGGCCTAAGCCGGGAGGGGACCGCCCGATGATCGGCATCGAAAAACGGCGACTTCGCGGTGATCCGTCGAACGCGGTCCTTCGTACGTATCGGGCACCATGGCGCAGCCTGCTACATACGCTGGACGGGCGGCGACGGCAACACCGGCCCGGTCCGCCGAACGCCGCACCGGCGGCGCAGGGGGGCATCCCATGACCCCGCCCGAACGGCACGCCGGGACCGGAACGAATGCCGGCCGGGATGCCGCCGATGCGTGGCTGGTGGCGGTCGGGCGGGCGCGGGACCGGGCGGCGTTCGCCCGGCTGTTCGCCGCCTTCGCGCCCCGGATCAAGGCCTACCTGCTGCGCCAGGGGGCCGACCGGGCCGCCGCCGACGAGCTGGTGCAGGAGGTGATGATGCTGGTCTGGCGCCGGGCCGAAACCTTCGATCCCGTCCAGGCGAGCGCCGCCACCTGGATGTTCACGATCGCGCGCAACAAGCGCATCGACGCCCTGCGGCGGGAACGGCGGCCCGAAATCGACGCGCAGGACCTCGCCCTGGTGCCCGAACCGGCCGAATCCGCCGACCGGAGGATCGAGGCCACCCAGTCGGGCGCGCGGCTCCGCAAGGCATTGGAGGACCTGCCGCCGGAACAGGCCGAACTGTTGCGCCAAGCCTATTACGAGGGCAAACCCCACAGCCTCATCGCCGAGGAGTCCGGGCTTCCCCTCGGCACCGTGAAATCCCGTATCCGGCTGGCCCTGGGCCGGCTGCGGATATGGCTGAAGGACTCCTGAGGATGGCCATCCATCATCCGCCCGACGAGCTGCTGCTCGACTATGCGGCCGGAAACCAAGACGAAGCCGTCGCCCTGGTCGTCGCGACCCATCTGGCCCTCTGCCCGGCCTGTCGCACCCGCGTGGCCGACTACGAAGCCCTGGGTGGGGTCCTGCTGGAGGATCTGGAGCCGGTGGCGGTCGGCGGGGACCTGTTCGGGATGGTCCTGCGGGACCTGGACGCCACTCCGGACGCCCCCGCCCCGGGCGACCACCGCCACGCGGTGCCCGACGTGGAAATTGTGCCCGCCGCACCCGGCGCGCTGCCCCGGCCCCTGCGCGACCATGTCGGCGGCAATATCGAGGCCGTGCCGTGGCGGTCGATCCTTCCCGGCCTGGAGGAGTTTGACATGGACCTGGGCCGTCGGCCGCGCGGGCGGAGCACGCCCAAGGCGCGGCTGCTGCGCCTCAAGGCCGGCCGGGCGTTTCCCCGGCACACCCACCGGGGCACGGAACTGCTCCTGGTCCTGGCCGGCAGCTTCCAGGACGAGACCGGCCACTATGTCCGCGGGGACCTGTCCATGGCCGACGGGTCCGTGGAGCACCAGCCGGTTGCCGACGACGACCAGGATTGCGTGTGCCTGATCGTCACCGAGGCCCCGCTGCGCCTGACCGGCCGGTTCATGCGCTTCCTGAACCCGGTCCTACGGCTTTAACAGGGCGCCGCGCGCCCCCGCCGTTCGCGCGGGCCGGTTCCCACGGCGATGCCGGCGCGCCGAACGCCACCCCGCACTTCAAAACGGGGGCGAGTCGGTCTCCGGTTCCGATCCGGCATGCACCGAATGTCCGTGGCCCGCCGTCTTTGCCATCCAAGACCACCGGCTCAAGCAGTCGAATACCCGGATCGTTCAGCCACGCTGCCACGCGCGGAACCCGTGCCCAGCGCGATCCGGCACGCCCATGGGTATGCAAACCCACCGAAAACATAAACTTTCGCATAAATACTCATGGTTGCAATATTACCTAAGGAATTATACTCGTGCGCTAATTCGAAATTACCGCATTGCCACAGGACCACATCATGACCGCCACCCGCACGGCCATCCAACAGGCGTACATCGCCTTCTTCAACCGCCCTGCGGATCCGGCCGGCTTGGCCTGGTGGGAAGAGCAGGTGGCCAAGGCCGGCGGCAACATGGCGGCCGTCATCAACGCCTTCAGCGCCTCGACCGAGTACAAGCAGATGTACGCCGGCAAGACCGAGGCCGAGGTGGTCAACCAGATGTACCGCAACCTGTTCGGCCGCGACGGCGAACGGGAGGGTGTGGACTTCTGGACCGCGGCGCTGGCCAAGGGCACCGTGGACGTCGGCAACATCGCCTTCACCATGGCCACCGGCGCCCGCAACGACGACGCCCAGGTGGTCGCCAACAAGGTCGAGGTGGCCCAGGCGTTCACCCAGGCACTCGACACGCCCGAGGAGATCCAGGCCTACGCCGGCACCGCGGCGGCCCAGCTCGCCCGCCAGTTCCTGGCCAAGGTCGATGCCTCCCCGCAGTCGGTGAGCACCGCCAAGCAGACGGTGGCCACCGAGGTCACCAAGGTGGTCACCGGCGGCACCGGCACCGGCGGCCCCGGTGGCGGCCCCGGTGGGGGCGGCCCTGGCGGCGGTGGCGGTGGCGGCGCCCCCCCCCCGGTGGGCCAGACCTACACGCTGACCACCGGCACCGACACCGTCACCGGCGCCGGCACCGACGACACCATCAACGCCACCCACGCCACGCTGACCGCGAACGACGCCATCGACGGCGGCCTCGGCAGCGACACCCTCAACCTGACCATCGCCGGCCCGCTGACCACGACCAACGCGGTGACGGTGACCGGCGTGGAGACGGTCAACCTGAACGCCGGCAGCACCGCGTTCACCGCCGACCTGTCCGACCCGGCGAAGTGGACCGGCGTGCAGACGGTCGCCGTCACCAACACGAACACCAGCACGGTCAAGCTCGGCACCGGCACCGCCTACACCGGCGGCGCGGGCGCCGACATGGTCACGGTCGGCGCCACCACCAGGGCCATCCACCTGGGCGGCGGCAACGACACGCTGGCGCTCACCGCGGCACCGGGCACCGGCGGCACGCTCGACGGCGGCGCCGGCACCGCCGACACGCTGACCATGAGCGCGGCCCTGGCGGCGGCGCTGTCGGCCACCCCCACCTTCGAGGGGACGGTCAACGGCTTCGAGCGGGTGACCATCGGCCCGGTCACCACGGTCGTCACCATCGACATGGCCAACCTGGACGACATCGCCCACCTGTCGGTGGCCGGCATGGATGTCTCGGGCGACCTGACCGTCGCCAACCTGGCCTCGGGCGGCACCTTCGAGTACGGGGCGCACGACTACGTCGTCAACGGGTTCACCATCCAGGTGAAGGACGCGGCCCTGGGCACGGCGGACGTCCTGAACCTGCGCTACGTCACGCCGGACGGCCTGGTCGCCCTCGCCATGAACACGGTCGCGGACGTGGAGACGATCCACATCGTCCTCGACGACGCCGACACCACGACCCCCAATTCCTACAACAACATGGTGGCCCTCGACGCGGCACAGGCGACCACGGTCACCGTGTCGGGCAATGCCGGGGTGGACTTCGCCGGGTCGGTGCTGACGGCGGCGACGCTGATCGACGGCAGCGGCATCACCGCCACCGGCCTCGCCGGCGCGCTGTTTGTGGGCGACCTCATGGGCTCCTCCAGCCTGCGGACCACGGGCATCACCGTCCGGGGCGGCGCGGGGGACGATGAGATCATCGGCAACTCGGCCACCAACCGCACGGACACCCTGTCCGGGGGCGCCGGCGACGACACCATCTACGGCGCCGCGGGCAACGACACGCTGAACGGCGGGGACGACGACGACACCCTCGACGGGGTGGCCGGCAACGACACGCTGAACGGCGACGCCGGCCACGACACCCTGGAGGGCGGCCTTGGCAACGACATCCTGAACGGCGGCACCGGCGACGACCGGCTGGACGGGGAAAACGGCGTCGACCAACTGACCGGCGGCACCGGCAACGACACCTTCGTGGTCGAAACCGCCGCGTTCCGGACGCAGTTCGACACCATCGTGGACGCGACCGCGGGGGACCGGATCGAGTTCGCCGACTACGGCAACACCGAGACCTTCCACGGGGCGAAGATCGCACTGGGCGCGGGGGCGAGCTTCGTGAACTACCTGGACGCCGCGTCCAACCGTGGCGCCGCCGCCGCTCCCGCGATCTCGTGGTTCCAGTTCGAGGGCAACACCTACATCGTCCAGGACCGGGACCAGAACGCGGCCACCTTCCAGGACGGCACCGACCTGGTGGTCAAACTCACCGGCACGGTGGACCTCACCAATGCCATGCTCGGCGGCGCCGCCGGGAACGTGCTGACACTGGCCTGACCGGCCCGGGCCCGCTTCGGCGGTCCCGACACCGGCAATGTTCGCTCAGGTGGGGCCGGCCCTTCGGGTCGGCCCCATTTCATTTCGGCCGGCACAACGGCACGTCGTGAGGGGTGAACGCCCCCTCCCTCCAGTCACCGGCGCAGCTTCCCACCCTCGCTTTCGGTGACCAAGCCCGGTGCCCGGCGGAACCCAAGTCGACCCTGAACCGCGGGCAAGGATCCCGCGGGCGCATACCCGGCCTTCGTGCGCATCTCGTGCCACTTCGGCTTCGCATCGGCCCACCTGTGCTCCGGCGCCTGATAGCCGAACGCCCGATATCGCCCTGGCGGCACCCTGCCCTTCCGCCAACGAACGAAGCGAACCGGTCCGTCCAGACGCCGAACACCGCCTTGATCCCATCGTCGCGGACCATGTCCCGGGACCGGTTCCCGCCGCAGGGCAGGCCCACGCCTTGCCGAATTTCCGGGGACGCCCCTTCGCGTCCATTTCGATCGCCCCGGCGTCCGAATAGCAGAAGACCGCCGTCCAGCCCTCCAGGTGATCGAGGCCCGGTCTTCCCACTCCGGGCACTTCTCCAGGACCATCGCCTTCTCGGGATCCTTGCGGCCGATCGGATCCTCACATGGGTTGCCGCCGCTGGCGCAGACCAGCCGGTCGAACATGCGCAGCATCAGGGCGCGCCTTTGAATCCGCGCCGGGGCAGCTGTATTGCCGCCTGTCCAACCCCGCGAGGATGAGGACGCGAAGGGGACGCTCGTCGGGTGGAAGACGGTCATTGGCATCCGCCGGTCCCAAGGGGCAAGCTGCCATGCCCACCAGGGAGGTTCGGGATGACCGACACGATCGCACGCCGCGCGCATTGGGAGGAGGTCTACGCCACGAAGGCCGAGGATGAAGTCTCCTGGTTCCAGGAGCATCCGGCCATGTCCCTCGACCTGATCCGGGCGACGGGCGCCGGCCCCGACGCCGCCGTGATCGACATCGGTGGGGGCGCCTCGCGGCTGGTCGATACGCTCCTCGACGACGGCTTCCACGCCGTCACCGTCCTCGACCTCTCCGAAACGGCGCTCGCGGCCTCGCGGGCGCGCCTGGGGCCGCAGCGGGCGTCGCGGGTGACATGGATCGCCGCCGATGCGACGACGTGGGAGCCAGAAGAGGCGGCCTACGACCTGTGGCACGACAGGGCGGCCTTCCACTTCCTGACGGATGCTCCGGCGCGCGTGGCGTATGTCGACCGCCTGACGGAGGCGCTCCGCCCCGGCGGCCACGCGATCAT